>JAQULS010000124.1 GCA_028749235.1 Acidobacteriota bacterium
CACGGTCATTTCCTCGTTCTGCTCGACGGGCCGGCCCAGCAGATTGCGTTTCCAATGGATGATCCAGCCCGAAACACAGATCGGTTGGGACCTTTTAGTAACGCCCCTGTGCATCATCCCGGACGGTTTTTTGCTGTGGTCCCGGCTCAGGAAATCGATCTCGAAACCCAGTTCAATAAGCTTTTGGCGACGTGCCACGCGGCCGCCGAACTCGTAGGTGGGCGTCATGAAACGGACGGCGTAATCGGCGGCGAACTCCTTGCTGCGGTTGACGATGCTGGGGTAATTTTCGGCGGTTCCCGTAAGGTTGCCGTTGGAGGGGATCTGTTCGCGGTTGGAGCCGTCAGCGTAACCGACCAGATTATGCTCAAGCGCATAGATCAGGCCGCCCGTATTCATGCCCAGCCGGCATCGGACACACCAGCGTGTTTCCAGGTTGTATTTTTTGCGATGCCCGCTGGCCTTGGCCGCCCCGATCCGCTTGACCACGTTCTTTAGGTCGACGATCTCATGGTGAATGCGTTCCGTGCCGAATCGGGCTTTGAGACGCTCGACATTCGGGATGTTGTTCTTCACGCCGAACTCGAGGTAGCCCTTGTCGAACGTGACGAGATGGACCTTATCGTAGGTTTGCAGAAGCAGGACGGCCGCCAACAGCGAATCGATGCCGCCCGAAAACATGACCGCGGCTTCATTTTTGATGGGATCCATGGGGATTTCCTTCATCGGCGTAAAGAAAAATTGTACTCGGACGGGCCGAAATTACAAGCCGAGCGGAGAAGAAGGGCCGATCCGACGTGCCATGGACTTCGAATCCAATGGCCGAAGGTTCAAATCCCTCCGGATCGACTCTCTCATTCGCGGGAAAACACGGCTTTATCGCCCAAACCGGAATCGTTCGCGTCCTGCATAGCCCCCTCAGACGCGCCCCTTCTCCGCCAACCGATTCCGCCGCCGTACCTTAGGCCCGTGACGCGCTCAACGGGCTGAAAAGAGGCGGTTGCCAGATCGTGGCTTTCAATCTGAAAGGCCCCGTATTCCAGCCTGGGAATGGCATCCATCAAGCAAGAGGGCGGTTCATTCTTTCATCGCACCCTAGCTTTTCAGGGCCAGCGAAAAAGCCTCGGCCCAGTCGGCGGGCCCGAGACCTGGAGACTGAATGCGGTCATCGCGATATTTATCGCTGATGACTTCAAGGACGGTTCGCGGTTCGGCCGTCGCGCCCCGGAGCGCTTCTTCGATCTCCCTCACGGCCGTCCGGGGCAGGATCGTAAAATCCCCCGAAATCGTAATGTCGTCGATCTTCTCTTCTTTCAAACGGAGAGTGATTCGGACCAGTCCCCCAGGCGCTTTCAGGGCGGATTCGTGGACCCGGACGTCCTCGTGGATCCGGATGCCCGGCCGCCGGAAAGAGCCTTTCTGGTCGAGCCATGCGGCGGAGCCGAAGAGCCGGTCGAGCTCCGCCGCCTTGGCCTCCTCTTCCGGCGTCCATTCGCCCGGCACGATCTCCGCGTCGAGGGCCTCGGCACACCTCCGGATATAAAGGTCGACGACCCGCCGGCGCTCAGGCCGACGGCCGAGCTCGTCTTGGATCGTGGTCATGTAGTCCTGCAGGCTTTGGAAGACCTTATCCCGCATTTTTTCCGAAGCGACCCTGAGGACCCGGGCCATGGTCGGCTTGTCGAAGTCGAACATGAAGCTTCCGACCAGGACTTCGGCGCCGCCTATGAGAGCCGCGCCTGTGCCGCCTATCTTCTTTCCCCGGACGTGGACGTCGTTCACCGGACGGTGCTCGGCGGGAATGCCGAGGTCGTGATAGGCCTTGACCAGGGGCTCGATGTAGAGCCGGAAGCGTGCGCCGATGTCCGATGGCAAGGTCTCGGGGTGGAAGATCCACTGGGAGAAGAGCTGATCGCGGTCCAGATAGACGGCGCCGCCTCCGACTTCGCGGCGAAAGACCGGCAAGCCGTGCGTCCGGCAGAATTCGCGGTCGATCTCTTTGTCGAGGTCTTGGTGATAGCCGATGCAGACGTAGGGATCGGCGGGACTGACCAGGATGATCGTGTCCGGCGACGCGTTGCCGAGCATGTAGGCCGCGGCATGGTAGCAGGTCTGTGAGCGAACGGGGGAAACGTCGCCGAGGTCCAAGAGCCTGATCTTTCGCATGTCAGACGAGATCCCATTCTTTCAGGATGCTCAAGGCCCGATCGACGATGGCGGGCAGGGCCGCCGCCGCCTCCGGGCTGAGACCGATTTCCATCGAGAAATCGGCCGGCTGGGCCCCGATCAGATGAAGATGCCCGGGGAGGCGGCCCCGGACGCTTGCGAGCTGGAGGACCTCCTGGAAGCCCAGCTGATGCCAGGAGAGCTTGAGGCGGGCGAAAAGGGGGATCTCCTCGCGGGAGAGCTCGGCGACGGTCCCGGGCGGGCTGCCCGTATCGACGGCGTCCAGGAGGAGCAGATGGCTGCACGATTCGACGAGAGGAAGGAGAGCCATCCCCAGAACGCCGCCGTCCAGGATTTCGACTCCGGCCGCGCCGCCCAAGCGGGCGCGAAGAAGCTCCAGGCCATGGATTCCGAGCCCCTCATCCCGGTTCAGGGTGTTGCCGAGGCCGAGGACGACCCTCCGGTCAACCCCCGTCATGGCTCGACGACGACATTGAACCCGGTGCCCGCCTCGGCTACAGGCCGTCCGTCCGCGTCGAACATGTGGATGGCGCAGGCCATGCAGGGATCGAAGGAGTGGATGGTCCGCAGAATCTCCAGCGGCTGGTCCGGAACCGCCAGCTTGGTGCCGACGAGGGCCGCCTCGTAGGCTCCCGGCTGGTCCTTATGGTCGCGCGGCGAAGCGTTCCAGGTGGTCGGGACGACCAATTGGTAGTTCGCGATCTTGCCTCCTTTGATCTCGATCCAGTGGCCCAGGGCTCCGCGCGGCGCCTCGGCGAATCCGAAGCCCTCGGCCCGGGACGGCCAGGTATGCGGCTCCCAACGGCTGCTTTCGAAGGTGGCCGTATTCCCCGCCTTGATCTCCGCCACCAGCTGGCCGTAGAACCGGGGCAGGAGATCGCCGATGACCTTGGTCTCGATGCCGCGGGCGGCGGTCCGGCCGAGGGTTGAGAAGAGAGCCGAGGCCGGCGCCTTGAGGGTTTCGAGGACGGCGTTGACCAGGCCGACGGTGGCCTGGTTCCCGGAAGCGTACAGGACTAAAACGCGGGCCAGCGGGCCGACTTCCATCGGCGTTTCGTTCCAGCGCGGCGCTTTAAGCCAGGAGTACTTGCCCTCGACGGCGAGGTGCTTGTAGGGAGGCTTCGGCCCCGTGTAATTAAAGACAGTCTCGCCTTTGCCGGGGTAGAGCCCGACGCCGTCGCCGCCCTTGTAGGCGTACCAGGAGCGGGCGACGTATTCCTTCATCTTGTCGAAGTCGCGCGGGTCGGGGATGATGAGATTCTTCAGGTCGCGGTTGAGGATGACCGCCCGCGGCACGACGTACTTGGAGGTGTCGGCGATGTCTCCCTCGGGGAATTCGCCCCAAGTCAGGAAGCTGCCCAAGCCCTCGCCCAAGGCGGCGTAGTCCAGGTAATAGGGCGCGACCGCCAGCAGGTCGGGGATGTAGACCATGTCGACGAAATCGTTGAGCTTCTTGATCGAGTCGGCGATCACGGACAGCTTTTCGGCGTTCAGCGACTGGTCGCCGTCCATGTCGATGGGCAGGGGGACGCCCCCGACGACGAAATTGGGGTGGGGGTTCTTACCGCCGAAGATGGTGTGGATTTTGGTCACCTGGGACTGCCAGTCGATGCACTCCAGGTAGTGGGCCACCGCCAGGAGGTTGATCTCGGGCGGCAGCTTGTAGGCGGGATGCCCCCAGTAACCGTGGCTGAAGAGCGACAGCTGTCCGCTGTCGACGATGGTCTGGACCTTCTTGCGGACGTCCGCGAAATAGGAGGGCGAGGAGTTCGGCCAAGCCGAGATCGACTGCTGGATGTCGGACGTCTTCTTCGGGTCGGCTTGCAAGGCCGAGACGACATCGACGAAGTCCAGGGCGTGCAGAATGTAGAAGTGCATGACGTGGTCGTGGACGTACTGCTGGGCCAGCATCATGTTGCGGATGAGGTTGGCCGCCTTGGGGATCTTGATCCCCAGGGCGTCCTCGACGGCCCGGATCGAGGCGAAGGAGTGGACGGTCGTGCAGACGCCGCAGGCGCGCTGGGCGAACGCCCAGGCCTCCCGGGGATCGCGCCCCTGGAGGATCGTCTCGATACCGCGGACCATGGTGCCTGAGGAGTAGGCCGCGGTGATGGTGTTCGAGGCATCCAGGCCGGCCTCGATCCGGAGATGCCCCTCGATGCGGGTGATGGGGTCGATGACGATGCGTGGACTCATGCTGGGCCTCCTATTGGTTCCGAAGCCAGGCCAGGGCTTCCTCTTCCGTCCCGAAGAGCCGGACCTCGTTGGCGTAGTAGCTCTTGTCGATCTCCAGGATGGCCGGGTCGAGCGGCGCGCCGAAGACGGCCGCGATCGGCATCATTGGCCGGAACTGACGGATATGGCGCGAGCATTCTTCCGCGTCGGCCCCGGAGAGGTCAATCAGCAGCTTGCCCGAGTAGTCTCGGAGGAAGCCGGCCAGGGACTGGATGTCGGTCGGCGTGAAAGGACCCGTATGCCGGCATCGCAGGATGCCCTTCTCGATGGGAGTCAGCGCAAATGAGGCCATAGGATCCCTCCTTTCATTCCATGGCCTTGAAGACCATGTCGGTCAGTCCGCGGACCTGGATGCCGGATTTGTAATGGGCGACTCCCTCAGTGAACTGGAGGCGGCAGTTGCTGCAGACCATGCAGACCGCCTGGGCCCCGATCTTGTTCATCTGCTCGACTTTCATGCCGAAGACGGCCAGGCGCAGGGCATCGGCCTCCTTGATGGAGATGACCCCGCCGCCCCCGCCGCAGCACAAGGACTGTTCGCGGGCCGGCGACATCTCTTTAAAAGCCCTGGGCGCCAGCCAGGCCAGCAGCTCGCGCGGCTCCTTGATGTGGCCGCCCCGCCGTTGGATCTTGCAGGAGTCGTGGAAGGTGATGGTCCCGTCGTCGTAGGCGCCCTTTTTCAGCCGGATGCGCCCGGCTTTCCAGAAGTCATAGACCACCCGGACGACATGGGTGACCTCAATTCCTTTTGGCACCTCCATGATATTGCCCGCCGTCCAGCGGAAGGCGTCATAGGCGTGCCCGCACTCGCTGATCATGATTCTCTTGACCCCGAGCTCACGGGCCGCGCCGAAAACGCGGTTCAGGAACTTCTTGGTCAGCTCCCGGTCGCCCTCGAAGAAGGCGAAATTGACGACTTCCCGGCCCTTGGAGCTGACCGTCCAGCTCTCGCTGGCCTTGGCCATGATCTTGGCCACGGCCACCAGGTTCTCGGGGAACTTCATAATCTCGATGGAGGAGAAGACGACCAGCGTGTCGACCCCTTTCTTATCCTTCGGGATATCGACTTCCCACTCCTCGGCGATCCAGTCGATCCGCTCCTGCCAGGCGTCGTCGGTCACGCCCAGGGGGCTGCCGATCGCGTCCTGCTTGACGGTGGCCGCGTGCAGATCGGCCGGGACGAGCCCCGCCGCCGTCAGCCCCGCCCGGACGTCGTGGATCAGGGGGCCGAGCTGAATGCCCATGGGGCAGACCATGGCGCACTTGTTGCAGACGGTGCAGCCCTCAAAAACAAGCTTGGACCACTTCTCGAGGGCTTCGTCCGTTATGGGCCGGCCCAGCCCGAGGGCTTGGCGGAGCCGGCCGAGGAAGGTGAAGCGTTGTTGGTAGGCTTGGCCGAGCAGGCTGACCTTCCAGACCGGGGCGTATTCGGGATCGTCCGTCACCTGGTAAAAGTGGCAGGCCGAGGCGCACAGCCCGCAGCGCGTGCAAGCCTCCAACTGGCCGGCCACCCAGCCGCCGATCTCCTTGATGTAAGCGTTCATGGCGGATTGCTTGTTCATGCGACGCCTCCCGTCAGGGATTGACGGCCCGCTTGCCGGCCTGGGCTCCGTGGATCGTCCGGGAGAAGAAGTAGAACAGAAAGTGCGAGATCCGCCCGAGGGGGATCCAGATGAGCAAGACGTCCACGGCCATCATGTGCAGGCTGTAAAGAGATTCGTAGCGGAGCCCGAGATGATGGGTCATCGCGTACCCGGTGACGAACGGCAGGAAGACGATGACCCAGTTGATCCAGATGGGAGCCTTGGTGATGAGCTTCAGGACGGGGTGGGTCATCCGGTTGATGAGCAGGATGACCAGGGCCACGATCCCGACGGCGGCCAGCCAGTCCGTCACCGGGAAGGGCAGGGTTGGCCAGCCGAAGCCCAACAGGCTCTTCCAAACCATCATGTGGGGGGTGGAGAAGACGACCACGGCCAGCAGGGCCAGGTGGAACAGTCCGCCCCCGATGTAGGTCATGGCGTTGCCGCGGAAAGTCCGCTTGACCCAGGGGATGAAGGGCAGGATGATCACCCCCTTGAGGTAGGATTTGGCGACTCCGACCGCCTTGGAGCCCCGGCTGGGGACCTTGTCGCGGCTCCAGCCGAGGAGCAGGACCCGGATCAGCCGGTAGGTCATCCCGGCGGCGAAGAAGAGAAGCGAGAAGGTGAAGAACGGCCCGCGGAAGAAATGCAGGATGCTCGTCCAGTCCATGGCTTTCTCCCTTTACTCCGCGGCCTTCTTCGGTTCGGCCGGTTCGGTTTTCCCGGCCTTCCGCTTGGCCAAGCCGTTGGCTCCGGCCATGGCTGCCCCCAACGCCGCGCCCACTCCGGCGGCCAGGCCGAAGGCCGCGGCCGTCGGCCGGTCGATCGGCGCCGACTGGGCTTGGTAGAATCCTCCCCCGTCCCAAAAATTCGGTTCGGAGCACCCCAGGCAGGGGTGGCCGGACTGGACGGGGAAGGACAGGCCCTTCTCCCACTTGAGCGAGGAGCAGGCGTTATAGGTCGTCGGCCCCTTGCAGCCCAGCTTGTAGAGACATTCGCCTTCCCGCGCCCCGTGGCCGCCGAACGACTCGGCGAACTTGCCGGCGTCGTAGAACGGGCGGCGCAGACAGTGGTCGTGGATGGTGTGGCCGTAGAACGTCAGGGGGCGCTTCAGGCGGTCGGTCTTGGGCAGCGTGCCCATGACCAGGAAATGGGCGATTGTCCCGGTCGTGACCTCGGGGATGGCCGGGCAGCCGGGGATGTTGACGATCGGCTTATCCTTGATGAAATCGCCGACCCCGAGCGCCCCGGTCGGGTTCGGGGCGGCCTTGGGCAGGCCGCCGAAGGCGGCGCAGTTGCCCGTGGCGATGACGGCGGCGGCGCTCGCCGCCGCTTCGCGGAGGATGTCCGGGCCGCTGCGTCCGGCGATTGCGCAATAGACCCCGTCGGCGGCGGTCGAGAGGCTGCCCTCGACGACGAGGACGTACCGGCCCTTGAACTTTTCCATGGTCGCACGCATGGACGCCTCGGCCTGGAAGCCGGCCGCGGCCATCAGGGTCTCCTGGTAGTCCACGGAAATGCTGTTAAGGACCAGGTTGACCAGGCTGGGCGATTGGGAGCGGGAGATGGCCTCGGTGCAGCCGGCGCAATCCTGCAGCTCCAGCCAGATCAGCGGCACGCGCGGCTTGGCCATCAGGGCCTCGGCCACCTGCTCGGGTGTGGCGGCCAGGGCCTTCACCCCCGGCAGGAACTCGAGCCCCATCCAGCCGGAGAGAAGGCCGCAGAACTTCATGAAGTCGCGGCGCGAAAGGCCGCTTTCCCGCAAGCTTTCGTAGACGGTTTTTTCGCTCATGTCCTTTCCCCCCGGGAGTTTGCCGCGCTATTCGCAGGAGATGCCATCGGCTTCGAGCTTGGCCTTATAGGCGGCCAGGCCGTCCGGCCCCGCCAGGAGACCGGCCTTGTCCGTCTCCCAGTTGGGGGACTCGAGCTCGACGATCCAGCCCTCGCCGTATGGGTCGGTGATGGCCAGGTTCGGGTCGGCGGTCAGCTTCTCGTTGGCCCGCTTGAGGACGCCGGCGACCGGCGCCGGCACCGGGCCGACGTACTTGCTGCTCTCGACGGTGGCCACGCTCTTGCCGGCCGCGATCTCGGCTCCGATGTTCTTGGCCCGCACAGTGACGGCGTTCAACTTGCCGCCCGAGAGCTTCCCGGCGACGGTGTTCATCCCGACTCGGATGAGTGACCCGCCCATCGGCTTGGCCCAGACGTGCTTCTCGGCGTAGTAGTAGAGGTCCTCCGGCAACTCACAGCCTCGGATTTTGCCCATGATGCGGTCTCCTTGTCCTTATTCTTGACTCTTAGAACGAGACGACGGTTTTGGCCCCTTCCGACATCTGCCAGAAAGAGGCCCCGCCGACCATCTTCACGCCGTCGATGAGATCGGACTGGGTCAGTCCGTGCAGTTCCATCGAGGCCGTGCAGGCGGTCAGCTTGACGCCGGCCTCCAGGGCTTCGTTCAGGAACGACTCCACGGACTTGCCGCCGGCCTTGGGGAAGATGGTCGCAGCCATCCCCCTTTTCAGCAGCAGCGTCCCGTCGATGGTGAAGAACATGGTCACTTCGTATTCCATCGCGGCGGCCAGGGTGGCCATGAAGAAAGGCGTGGCGCAGCGGCGGGGGGTATCCGGGCCGCTGGTCATCATGATCAGAATCTTGTCGGGTTCCACGTCGCTCTCCTCGTTCTTAGAAGGTCAAGGTCATGGCGTTGTGGCTGGCGAATTCCAGGAAGGTGGCCGCACCGCCGATCTCCAGGCCGTCGATGAGGTCTTCTTTCTTGATGCCCATGACGTCCATGGTCATCTGACAGCCGATGAGCCGGACGCCCATCTCTTTGGACATTTCCAGCAGCTCGCTCAGCTTGGCGACCTTGGCTTTCTTCATCCAGCGATTCATCATCATGGTGGCCATGGCGGTCATGCCGGGCAGCATCCCCAGGATGTTGGGTATGGAGATGGGCATGGCGGGGTTGGCGATGGGGGCCACGCGGAGCTTGTCGATCTTGCCTTTCTTCAGGATCTGCAGCCCGTAAAAGGTGAAGAAGATGGCTACCTCCATGTCCATGGCGGCGGCCGCCGTCCCCAGGATGAAGGGAGGGTAGGCCATGTCCATCGTTCCGTGGCTGGCGATGATCGCCAGGCGCTTGGTCGTTTCTTCAGGCATCATGCTTCTCCTTGGAATTTAAGTCTCCGGGGCCGAACGGACGGCCTTTTACTTCATCTTTTTGATATAGAAGACATACTTGCCGCCGGACTCCTCGTGGCTGAGCATTTCATGCCCGGTCTTGCCGGTCCAGGCTTGCATGTCGCTGACGGAACCAGGATCTGTAGAGATCATCTTTAAAATTTCTCCCACTTTCATCCCATCCATGGCCTTTTTTGTTTTGATGATGGGCATGGGACAGGCCAAACCGCTCGCGTCCAACGTCTGATGAGGGGTGATATCCACTGTCTATATCTCCTTTCTAAAGCTTGATCGAGGGCGAGTCCGGAATAGGGGCTTTCTCTTTTTCCGCGGCGAATCGAATTTCCGATCCGGACGATGAATCTCCCCGCCTATCCATGCCGGAAGTTTAGGCCCCGTCATAAGGCGGTGTCAATAACCCTCTCTGGCGCGATAGACATGAGAATAGAGAATTCTTTTCATATCACTCCGATAAAACGATGAATTTCTTCCGTTTGCGGCGATGGGGCGGGATTTGGGGGATTCGACGGCGGCATGCCAAAGCCGCCCACGGTTTTTATTATTGGTATTATCCCCCCGGCCAAGAATCGGGAAGCTGGATGTAGAGCCGTAATTGATGCAGGTCATGCCCGAAACGCTTCCGATTCATTTTAAATATTACCCACCCTACCCTCCTTCAAGAAGGGGGAAATTGGCGGTGGCATGCCAAAGCCGCCCACGGTTTTTATTATTGGTATTATCCCCCCTGCCCCCCTTCAAGAAGGGGGGATTCGACGGCGGCATGCCAAAGCCGCCCACGGTTTTTATTATTGGTATTATCCCCCCT
>JAQULS010000009.1 GCA_028749235.1 Acidobacteriota bacterium
GCAGAACGATCGTCCCGCGCGCCTTTTCCATCAGGGCATAATCGATCGACGGGGCCGGTATCTCGCGGAAGGCCGCTTTCAGACGGGCGGTGGACTTGCTCCGCAGGGCCTCGCGGATGCGAACCCAATAGGGATAAAAATCCGGGGCGAATTCTTCCAGTTGGGCGGCGAAGACCGAAGCCCGCCACAGGAACATGCCCGAATTCCAAAAGTAGTTGCCGGCCTTCAGAAAGGCCTTGGCCTGCCGAATCGGAGGCTTCTCCTTGAACTCGGCCACGATTTGAAATGTCTCTCCGGCCGAGGTGAATCCGGCGCCTTTTTCATACCGGATATATCCGTAGCCGGTGGACGGGAAAGTCGGCGGGATGCCGAACGTTACCAGGCAGTCCCGCTCGGCCGCCGTCCGGGCGGCCGCCTTGAGCTTGCGCAGGAACGTCTTCCGGTCGCGGATCAGGTGATCCGAGGCCAGGACCGCCACCACGGCCTCGGGCCGGCGCAGGTGGACGGCGGCCGTGGCCAGGATAAGCGAAGCCGCCGTATTGCGCGCGGCCGGCTCGACCAAAACATTGGCCGCCGGGAGCTCCGGCAGGAGGCGACGGATGGCCGCGGTATGGCCGGATCCGGCCACCGTGTAAACGTCGCGGGGCGGGATGAGCGGAAGGACTCGGTCGAGTGTCGCCCGGATCATCGCCGACTCCCCCGCGATGGGCAGGAACTGCTTGGGCGTCCGGCGGCGGCTCAGCGGCCAGAACCGGGTTCCGCTGCCGCCGGCCATGATGACGGCCTTAAGGTCCGGGGCGGCCGGCTTCATTGGCCCAGCTTGTGGATGGCCGCGGTGACCAGGCCCTTGACCTCGGCCTGGATCGACTCCAGGTCGGCCGCGGTCTCGGCCTCGAAGCGCAGGACCAGAACGGCCTGGGTGTTGGAAGCCCGGACCAACGCCCAGCCGCGAGGATACCGGGCCCGCACCCCGTCGATGTCGATGATCGGGACACGGGCCTTGAGCGCCGCTTTGACCTCATCGACGATCTTGAACTTGACCTCGTCCGAGGCGTAGACGCGTATCTCGGGAGTGCTGAAGGTCTTGGGCAGGTCGGCCAGCATCGTCGAAACCTTTTGGTCCGACTTGGCGACCAGTTCGACCAGGCGGGCCGCCGCGTAGATGGCGTCGTCGAACCCGTACCATCGGTCGGCGAAGAACAAGTGCCCGCTCATCTCGCCGGCCAGGAGGGCCTTCTCTTCCTTGATCTTCTTCTTGATCAGGGAGTGGCCGGTCTTCCACATGATCGGACGCCCGCCCCGCCTGGCGATCTCATCGTAGAGAACCTGGGTGGCCTTGACCTCGGAGATGACGGCCGCCCCGGGATGGTCCTTGAGGATGTCGCGGGCGAACAGGATCAGGAGCTGGTCGCCCCACAGCAGCCGCCCGGCGTCGTCCACCACTCCGATCCGGTCGGCGTCGCCGTCGAAGGCGATGCCCAGGTCGGCCCCGGTTTCCCGGACGGTCTTGATCAGGGCCGTCATGGCGTCGGGCAGGGTCGGGTCGGGATGGTGGTTGGGAAATCGTCCATCCATGTCACAGAAGAGCTCCGTCACCCGGCAGCCCAGAGCCCGCAAAATGGGCCCGGCCACGACGCCGCCCGTGCCGTTGCCCGCGTCGATGACGACCGAGAGCGGACGGACGGGCTTGATCAGGCCCAGGACGTAGGCGGTATATTCGGGCACGATGTCGACCCGGGTCAGCCCGCCCGGCGCATCCGTCGGCAGGTCGCCGGCCTCGATCAGCCGCCGCACGTCCTGGATGTCCTCGCCGTACAGTGTGTCCCGTCCGCACATCATCTTGAACCCGTTGTACTCGGGCGGATTGTGGGATCCCGTGATCATGACCCCGGCTTCGATGCCGCGGTGAAAGACCATGAAATAGAGAAGCGGCGTCGGCACCGTTCCGATCGAGACGACCGAACAGCCGGAGGCCCGCAGGCCTTCGGTCAGCGCTTCGGCATAGGCGGGAGAGCTCAAGCGGCAGTCGTAGCCCAGCGCAATCTGCCGCTTGTCGCGGCGCCGGAAATAGACGCCCAGGGCCAGGCCGAGCGTCCGGACGACAACCGGATTCAAGTCCTGGTCGACGATGCCGCGGATGTCGTATTCGCGGAATATGCTCGGATTGATCGTCACGAGTCCTCCCTTCGCGGTTTCACAGCGCCCGGTTGAAGATGGTCTTGAACTCCGCCGTCACCAGGTCCCATTTCCCCTGGGCCGTCAGGATGTAATCGATGAGCTCCCGGTAGGCGCCGCGGCCGCCCCGGGCCTTGCAGACGTAGTTCGCGCTGCGCCGCACCACCGGATGGGCGTCGGCCACGGCGGCGGAGAACCCGGCCGCCCGCATCACGGCCAGGTCGCCGATGTCGTCGCCGATATAGGCGACTTCCTCCGGCCGCAGGCCGTGCCGGGCCAGGATGTCCCGGAAGGGCGGCATCTTGTCCGCCGCGCCTTGGACGAGCTCGTCGATCTTCAGCCGGGCCGCCCGGTGCTCCAGCCCCCGCGAGCGCTTGCCGGTGATGATGCCCAGCTTCAGTCCGGCCAACTGGGCCAGCAGGACGGCCAGGCCGTCCTTGACGTGGTAGGATTTGATCTCCTCGCCGTCGGGCAGGACGGCCAGCGTACCGTCGGTCAGCGTCCCGTCCACATCGGTCAGGACCATGCGCACGCGCCGGGCCCGGGCCTTGTTGGTCATCAGAACATCTCCGTCCGCCACAGGTCGTGCAGGTGGATGATGCCGGCCGGGCGGCCGGCGTCGTCCGTGACGACGAGCGACGTGATCCGCTTGGCCTCCAGGAGATTGAGGGCCTCGGTAGCCAAGCCGTTTCGTCCGATCGTGACCGGGTCAGCGGTCATGCCGTCGGCGGCGGTCAAGGCGAAGAGGGCGTCGCGATGGCGGCGGAGAAGGCGCCGCAGGTCGCCGTCGGTGATGATCCCGGCCAAGCGGCCGGAGGCGTCGATCACGCAGGTCATGCCGAGCCGTTTGCGGGTCATCTCCTCGACGACCTCGGCCAGGGGGGCCGCCAGGCCGACTCGCGGGATGGCGCGGTCCTTGTGCATCAGCGACTCGACCCGCAGCAGCTTCCGACCCAGCGCGCCCTTGGGGTGGAAACGGGCGAAGTCCTTCTGGCCCAGGCCTTTCTTGCGCATGACCGCGATGGCCAGGGCGTCGCCCATGGCCAGGGCGGCCGTGGAGCTGGCCGTCGGCACCATCCCGCTCGGACCGGCCTCGCGCTCGATCCGGGCGTCGATGACGACGTCGCTGTAACGGGCGATACGGCTGCGGCTGTTCCCGGTCAGGGCGATCAGCCGGACGCCGATCCGCTTGAAGAAAGGCAGCATGTCGACGATCTCGCGCGTCTCGCCGCTGTAGGAGACGGCCAGGACGATGTCGTCCTTCAAGATCATACCCAGGTCGCCGTGCCCGGCCTCGGCCGGATGGACGAACATGGCCGGTGTGCCGCAGGAGGCCAGGGTGGCGGCGATCTTTCTCCCGACCAGGCCGGACTTGCCCATCCCGATGACGATGACCCGGGCCTTCGTCCGGCAGATGAGGTCGACGGCCCGGAGAAATCCGTCGTCCAGTCGGCCCGCCAGCGCCGCGACGGCCCGGGATTCGATGTCCAGGACTTCGCGGGCCGATTCCAGCAGTTCCTTTTTGGTCATGGCCGATTCTCCAGTGCCTTGTTCAGCCGCAGAAGCCCGGCCAGGAGCGTTTCGAGCCTGCGCAGGGGGAAGGAATTGTGCTTGTCCGAAAGGGCCCGCTCGGGAGCCTCGTGAACTTCCAGAAAGAGGCCGTCGGCTCCGGCCGCGATCGCCGCCCGGGCGATGACCGGGATCTGGTTCGCGTCGCCTCCGCTTGCCGTCCCCTGGCCGCCGGGCTTTTGGACGCTGTGCGAGGCATCGATCACGACCGGACAGCCGAAGCTCCGCATGATCGGGATGCCGCGGACGTCGACGACGAGATTGTTGTACCCAAAGGTCGTCCCCCGCTCCGTCAGCAGGATGCGATCGTTGCCGCGGGCGCGGACCTTGTCGGCCGCGTTTTTCATCTCGGCTGGGGACATGAACTGGCCCTTCTTGATGTTGACGGGCAAACCCGTGTCCGCCGCCGCCGCCAGCAGGTCGGTCTGGCGGCAGAGAAAGGCCGGGATCTGAACGATGTCGAGGACGGCGGCCACCCGTCCGGCCTGCCAGGCCTCGTGAATGTCGGAGAGGACGGGGACTCCGACCTCCTCCTTCACCGCCCGCAGGATGTCCAAGCCGGCTTCCAGCCCGGGACCGCGGAAGGATTCGACCGAAGAGCGATTGGCCTTGTCGAAGGAGGCCTTGAAGACGAAGGGAATCCCTTGCCTCGCGGCGATCGCCTGCAGCCGGCGGGCCAAGGCCAGCGAGTGGCGCCGGCTTTCGATGACGCACGGCCCGGCGATCAGGAACAGGCCCGGAGGGCCGCCGAGAACGACGCCGGGACTAACGTTTACGCGTCTTGAGGCGGTGCGCATGGCTGGCTCCGATGAAAGCCCGGAAGAGCGGGTGAGGCTTGAGCGGGCGCGACTTGAACTCGGGATGGAACTGGCAGCCCACGAACCACGGGTGGCCGGGGATTTCGATCAGCTCGACCAGGCCATAATCCGGATTCTTGCCCGAAAAGACCAGGCCCGCATCCGCCAACGGCTTTTCGTACTCGGGGTTGAACTCGAAGCGGTGGCGGTGACGTTCGTAGATCTCGACCGCCCGGTAGGCCTCGTAGGCCCGGGTGCCTTTCTTCAGCCGGCAGAGGTACTGGCCCAGGCGCATCGTTCCGCCCAGGTCTTGAACGCCCTTCAACTCGCGCCACTTGAAGAAGATCTTGTGCTCGGCCCCCGCGTCGAATTCGGTGCTGTTGGCCCCGGCCAGCCCGGCCACGTGGCGGGCGTACTCGATCGTGGCGCACTGCATGCCCAAGCAGATGCCGAAGAAGGGCACCTTCTCCTCCCGGGCGTATTGGGCGGCCCGGATCTTGCCCTCGATGCCGCGATGGCCGAAACCGCCGGGGATGAGGATGCCGTCGGCGCCGGCCAGGATCTTCTCGGGCCGGCCCTTCTGCAGGTCCTCGGCCTCGATCCAGTGGACATTGACCTTGAGCCGATGGGCGATGCCGCCGTGGTCGAGGGCCTGCTTGAGGCTGATGTAGGCGTCGCGCAGGCCCGCGTATTTGCCGACCAGGGCGATATCGACCTCGCCCTTGGGGTGACGGATGCGGCTGACCAGGGATTTCCACTGCTCCAGGCCTTTGCGGCGCGAGGACAGACCCAGCGTCTTGAGCAGGATCGTATCCAGGCCCTCGCTGGCGAACGTCAGCGGGACCTCGTAGATGTTGTCCACGTCCAGGTCGCCGATGACGGCTTCAACCGGGACGTTGGTGAAGAGCGAGATCTTGGCCTTGAGCTCGGCGGACAGGGGCCGGTCCGTCCGGCAAAGCAGGATATCGGGCTGGATGCCGATGCCCCGCAGTTCCTTGACGGTGTGCTGGGTGGGCTTGGTCTTGAGCTCGCCCGAGGAGCCGACATAGGGCACCAGGGTCAGGTGGACGAAGACGGTTTTCTCCGCCCCCAGCTCCAGCCGCATCTGGCGGGTGGCCTCCAGAAAGGGCAGGCTTTCGATGTCGCCGACGGTGCCGCCGATCTCGTGGATGACGACGTCGTTGTCGGAGGAGACCGCCTCGAAGGCGCTCTTGATCTCGTCCGTGACGTGGGGAATGACCTGAACGGTCTTGCCCAGGTATTCGCCGCGGCGCTCTTTGCGGATGATGAGCTCATAGATCCGGCCGGCCGTCCAACTGTGGTACTTCGTCGTCCGGGTCGAGGTGAAGCGCTCGTAATGCCCCAGATCGAGGTCGGTCTCGGCGCCGTCGTCGGTGACATAGACTTCGCCGTGCTGGAAGGGGCTCATCGTGCCAGGATCGACATTGAGGTAGGGATCGAACTTCTGGATGGTGATCTTGAAGCCGTGGCTTTCCAGAAGGCGGCCGATCGACGCCGCCGCGATGCCTTTGCCCAAGCCCGACAGAACACCGCCCGTGACGAAGATATGCTTGCTCATGGAGTCCGCCTGCGCAGGTGATTTTCGGCCTTGATTATATCCTCCGGGACATCGACGCTCAAGGTCGGACGGGAAGTCTCGATCATCCGGACACGGAGCCCGTTGTCCAGGGCCCGCAGTTGTTCCAGCCGCTCCGCCTTCTCCAGGCGCGAAGCCGGCAGGGTGCCGTAGCCGAGCAGGACGTCCCGGCGGAAGGCGTAAATACCTATATGCCGATAGAAATAGTCGGAAACATCCGAGCGAAGCGGCGACCGGGAGAAATAGAGCGCATCGCCGCGGCGGTTGACGACGACCTTGACGGCGTTGGGATCGGCGAGAAGGGCGGGATCCGACTCGCGGATCATGAGCGAGGCCATGTCCGCGCCGCCGGATTCGACGGCATCCACAAGCGAATCGAGCATATCCCCTTCAATCAGGGGCTCGTCGCCCTGGATGTTGACGAAGACCAGGGCGTCCGTGCGGGCCGCGACTTCGGCCGCCCGGTCCGTGCCCGAGGCGCAATCGGGTGATGTCATCGCCGCTTCGGCGCCGAAGCTCCGGGCGGCTTCATAGATGCGCTTGTCGTCCGTGGCCACGATCACCCGCTCGAGGCGAACCGCCCGCGCCGCTCCTTCGTAAACCCACTGCACCATGGGCTTGCCGAGGATCGGGGCCAGGGGCTTGCCCGGGAATCGGATGGACCCAAAGCGGACGGGAATGACGCCGATGGCCACGTTCGGCCTCATGGCTCGAGGATCGATTTAATCTCGGATTCCGTCGAAGTCGATTCGCTCGTTTGGCAGTTCGCCTCGAGATAGGCGCCTTCCGCTATGACCAGTTTGGGAGTTTGGATGGTGCCGAAGACGCGGCCGTGGCTGTGGATCTCGATGCGTTCGGTCGCCTGGATCGTGCCTCGAAACTCCCCATTGATAAGGGCGAATCCGATGTGGACGTCGGCGTCGACCTTGCCCCTCTCGCCGATGATGAGCTGGGACTCGGAGTCGATCCGGCCATGGAAGTACCCATCGATGCGGAACGATCCAGTGAACTTTAAATCGCCGTTGAACTCCGTCCCGTCGTCGAAGAACCCCGAAATCTTGGACTCGTCGACTTTCCGTTCTTTTTCTTTCATGACTTCGCTCCCTTAATAAAATCATAGATCCGATTGAAATCGTCAAGCGAGTAATAATGGACCCTGATGACGCCTTTCTTGACTGTGCCTTCGACTGTCACCTTCGTGCCCAGGACTCGGAGCAGGTCGTCCTGGACCGCGGCCAAGTTGGGGTCCAGCCGCTTTTTTAAACGCGGCTTGTCCGTTATGTCCTTGCGGCCGGAGACGGCCATTTCGGCCTCGCGGACGGACAAGCCGCGGCTGATGATCCGGCTTGCCAGTTCGAGTTGGCGATGCTCATCCTCGACGGACAGAATGGCCTTGGCATGGCCCAAGCTCAACCGCCCTTGCCGGATATGCTCTTGGATCTCGGCCGGGAGCTTTAAGAGCCGCATGGTGTTGGCCACCGAAGCCCGGTCCTTGCCGACTTTATCCGCGACATTTTGCTGGGTGTATCCCAACTCGTCCATCAGCCGGTGATAAGCCGTCGCGACTTCCATCGGGTTGAGCTGTTCGCGCTGGAGGTTCTCGATCAACGAGATTTCGAGTTGGGTTTCGTGCGGAATTTTGCGGATCAGCACCGGGATTTTCTTCAAACCCGCTTTGCCGGCCGCCCTGAAGCGCCGCTCGCCGATGATGATCTTGTAATAGCCGGCCTCGGGGACGACCACGATCGGCTGCAGGACTCCGGCTTCGCGGATGGACGCGGCCAGCTCCTCGATCGACTCGTCCTTAAAATCGATCCGGGGCTGATCGGGGTTGGGCTTGATCAGCTCGATGTCGACATCGGCGAACTTTTCGTCCTTGAGAATCCCGAATTCTTCGGGGATAAACGCCTTGATGCCTTTGCCCAGGGCTTTCTTCATTTCTGCAGGATCTCCTCGGCCAGCTTTAAATAGGCTTCCGCGCCGCGGGAGCGGACATCGTAGAGCAACACCGGTTTGCCGAAGCTGGGGGCTTCCGCGAGCCTGATGCTTCTGGGAATAATGGCCTCATAAACCACGGTCTTGAGCGAATTCCTGACTTCTTCCGCAACCTGCTTGGACAGGTTCGTCCGTTCGTCGAACATCGTCAGGAGAATGCCCTCGATCTTGAGCCCCGGATTAAAATACGTGCGGACTTCATCAAGGGTGCGCAGAAGGTCGGGAATCCCTTCCATGCAGAAAAATTCCGTCTGGACCGGGATCAGGATGGAATCCGCGGCGGCCAGGGCGTTGATAGTCAAAAAGCCAAGAGATGGCGGACAATCGATCATAATAAAATTGAATCGTGGTCTGGCTTTTTCAAGCGCCTCGCGGAGTGCGAATTCACGCTTTTCCCGGGCATAAAGCTCCGCTTCCACGCCCGCCAGCTCGGGAGCGCAGGGACAGATATACAGGTTGTCGAGCTCCGTCCCGATGATGCAGTCCATGATATCGCGACCGTTCATCATGGCCTGGTAGATGCCCTTGTTGGGCTCGCGGGGGAGTCCCAACCCGGCCGTGGCCATGCCTTGGGGATCGAAATCGACCAAGAGGATGCGCTGCTTCTTGAAGGCCAACGAAGCGGCCAGGTTGATCGAGGTTGTGGTTTTGCCCACGCCGCCTTTCTGGTTGGCCACCGCGACAATCTTATTCATGGCTTCCCGATGTTCCACGTGGAACATATGGCGCCGGCCGGGCTTTCCGCTTGGCCGCACCGACATGGATATAGACGCTGAAAACGTCAGCCGGCGTCAAGCCGGGTATTTTTTTCATCTCGCCTATCGTCCTCGGTTTCGTCTGGGTCATCTTCTCGATCGCTTCCCTGGTCAACCCCTGGATCTTTTTCAAATCGATCCCGGCCGGGATTTCAAGCCCGTCCATCTTCCGAAGCTTGGAAATCTCCTTTTCCTGCTTCCGAAGGTAGCCTTCGTACTTAATTTCGGCTTCGACATGGCGGGCTTCTTCCTCGTTCAACGGCTCCGGGAACCGGGCGTATTGTAACACATCGGCCCAGACGTATTCAGGCTTCTTGAGGAAGTCCGCGAGCGGGATGCTTTCGTTTTTTTCGGTTTTTACCTTCGTCGAAGCCAGGACCTTGAAGGCTCTCCCGATTCTTTCCCTGCGGCGCAGAAAATCCTCATATATATCGGGAGAAAGAAGCCCGATTTCCCGCCCCAACGGCATGAGCCGGACATCGGCGTTGTCGATCCGCAGATGCAGGCGATGTTCCGACCGCGAGGTGAACAACCGATACGGTTCCGCGACGCCTTTGGCGATCAGATCGTCGATCAGTACTCCCAAGTAGGATTCCCGACGGTCGGGGATGAAAGGAGCCCGCCGTTTGATTTTCAGCGCGGCATTGACGCCCGCCGCCAGCCCCTGGGCTGCCGCCTCCTCATAGCCCGAGGTCCCGTTGATTTGGCCCGCCAAATACAAACCGGATACGAATCGCGACTCCAGGGTCGGCCGCAGATCGACGGGCGCGAAAGCGTCGTACTCGATGGCATAGGCAGGCCGCAGGATTCGGGACTCGTCGAGGCCGGGGATGCTCCGCAGGATCCGTTTCTGGATATCGAACGGAAGGCTTGTCGAAAGGCCGTTGACATAGACCTCGGATGTCTCCAGCCCCTCCGGTTCCAGGAAGAACTGATGCCGGGGATGGTGGGGGAATTTGACAACTTTATCCTCGATTGAGGGGCAATACCTGGCCCCGATACCCTTGATGACACCGGCGAAAAGGGGAGATCGATCGAGATTCCGCCGGATGACGGCGTGTGTCTCCGGAGTCGTATAGCCCATGTGGCAGAGAATCTTGTTTTGCAGCCGTTCCTTGGTCCTATAGGAGAACGGAATCGGCGGTTCGTCCCCGGCCTGCGGCTCGAAGCGGGACCAATCAATCGTGGTCCGATCCAGGCGCATGGGCGTGCCCGTTTTCAGCCGGAAAGTCCGATGCCCCAGCTTTCCCAGGTTTTCACTGAGATCCTTGGATGCAGGCTCGTTGGCCCTCCCGGCCGGATAGCTGCTGGCTCCTATGTGGATAAGCCCATTGAGGAAGGTTCCCGGAGCCGCCACTACGGCTTTGGCCCCAAGACAGGAGCCGTCGATCATCCGGACTCCGGCCGCCCGTCCGCCCTTGATCAGGATTTCCGTGACGATCCCCTGGAACAGGGATAGATGAGGTGTTTTTTCCAGGAGCGCGGTCATCGCTCTCCGGTAATGCGCCTTGTCGCTCTGGGCCCGCGGCGCCTGGACGGCGGCTCCCCGGCTGCGGTTGAGGAGCCGGAAATGGATGCCCGTCCGGTCCGCCAAAAGGCCCATGATCCCGCCCAGAGCGTCGATTTCCCGCACAAGATGCCCCTTGGCCAATCCCCCGATGGCCGGATTGCATGACATTTGGGCGATCGTCTCCAGGTGGATCGTCACCAGGCAGACCTCGAGCCCCAAAACGGCCGCGGCATGAGCCGCTTCGCAGCCGGCATGTCCGGCGCCGATAACAATGACGTCGTACGAGTCGGTTATTCGGGTGGAAGTCATGAATTTACGCCGCCCGCTCCCTCATATTCCGGCGGCCGCGCGGGATTATCTCACAGTCAAACCATCCGAAGGAAGATGGCATCTTCCGCGCGGTATTCAGCCTACGGCGGAAAAGCGCGGATTTAGTCCATAACCCCGTCCCGCCAAGGAATAAACCATTCGAAAGAAACATTGGCGAGGGCTTAACCCGCGCAGCCGGGCCGAACCGCGATGCTTCCCCTGAAAGGTTTGAGAACCGCCTATTTCCCCAGGCAGAAACGGCTGAAGACGCTGGCTAGAATCTCGTCCGTGGAGACGTCTCCGGTCAAGCGACCGAGAGCCGCCAATGCCGGGCGTAGCTCCTCCGCCAGGAGCTCGGCCCGGAATCCGCCCGCCAGCGTCCCGACGGCACCCTGTAAGCCGTCGCGGATCTCTTCCAGGGCCAGCTTCTGACGCAGATTCAGGACCGCATCGACGTCCCGACGAAGCTGCCGGCCGAATGTCCCGTGAATCGCTTCTCGCAGAGCGTCCATGTTGTCGCCGCGCAAAGCCGAGACTTCGAGTGCCGGCGTTCCGGGACGACGGGCCAAGACGGCGGCCGTGTCGAACCTCAAAGGCCGGTCGCTCTTGTTGAAAACGAAAATCGCTTTCTTCTCCGGGTAGGCCCCGGCCAGAGCCAGATCCTCGCGACCGGACGGTCGCGAACGGTCGAAGACGAAAAGGATCCCGTCCGCCGACCCGGCTTCCGCGCGGCCGCGCCTGATGCCTTCGCGCTCGACGGCGGTTCGGCCCTCTCCCAAACCGGCCATATCGACAAGATGAAAGAGGGAGTCCTTGACGATCAGCCTTTCCCGCAGGAAGTCCCGCGTCGTCCCGGCTTCCTCGGAAACGATGGCTCGGGGCGCATCAAGGAGGGCATTGAAAAGCGTGGATTTGCCGACGTTGGACCGACCGGCCAAGGCTAAAACGGCTCCCTCTCGCAGAATCCGTCCCGCTTCGTATCTTTCGACCATTTTTTCGACCGCCGCCCGCAGCCCTTTCAGACGCTTCCCGACGTCCGCCTCCCGGATCCCGAGATCGTCGTCCGGAAACTCCAAGGTGGACTCCGCGTCGGCGAGAATTTCGACGAGATCTTCCCTCAGTTTGACGATCTTTCCGGACAGGCCGCCCCGCACTTGGAGGAAAGCCGCCTTTGCCTGGGGCAGGGTGAAGGACCGGACCAGGGAGTCGACGGCCTCAGCCTGGATGAGGTCCAGCCGGCCGTTCAAGAAAGCCCGGAAGGTGAATTCGCCCGGATCGGCCAGACGGGCCCCGGACCGGACGGCCAAGCGGAGAGCCTCTTCCATTACGGCCGGACTGCCGTGGCAGCTGATTTCGACGATATCCTGGCGGGTATAGGATCGGGGGGCTCGAAAATAAAGAAGGAACCCCTCGTCCAAGGCGTCCGCGGCTCCGTGGCCGCGAATCTCTCCGAGGACGGCCCGCCTTTCGGGGAAACCCGGGCCTCCGGATCGGCGGGGGCGGAAGATGCGCCGAGCGATCGCGACGGAGCGCGGGCCGCTCAGCCTGAGGATGCCGATTCCCCCGGAGCCGGGGGGAGTGGCGACGGCCGCGATGGTGTCATCGGGGCCGTGTTCAAACATCGAAACCGCGGGATCAGTCCTCGCCGTCCCGGACGGGAGGCCGTTTGACGTCGCGTCCAGCGGCAAAAATCTTGATCCTCTTCAGAAACCCATCGCCCAAGCTTTCACTGGTCATGCCGGGCACCTGATTGACGGCGATATGGACGATCCGCCGTTCGTAGGGATTCATGAGATCGGTGATTTCGCTGCGCCCGCTCTGGCGGACGTGGCCGGCGACTTCAAGGGCGTAGTCACGGATCTTTTTTTCCTTGCGTTTGCGGTAAAATTCGCAGTCGACCTGGACTTTTTCCCCGGAAATCTTGTTTAAAACGTGCTGCAAGGCCAACAGGAGCTGTCCGTCTTTCCACAGCAGGAGCTGCTTGTCGGGGCCTTCGAAAACGACGAACAGGATCCCGTTGCGGCGCTGAACATGATAAGAAATTTCCAGCGGAAAGACTTTCAACAACCGCTCGAGGAATACGGCCGCGGCATCATCGGGAACGGCCGCTTTGGGCACGGCCCGGATGACGACTTCCTTGCTGATGCCGAAAAGCCGCGTCTTCTCGGTTACGATCTCGTAGTTGAACTCGGCCCGCGGGAGTTTAAGCTTGTGCTCGGCATGGAGGATGGCGTCCTCCAGGTTCTTACCCTTGAATTCCTGGTCTTCACTTTTTTCCTGATTTTCCATGGGTTTCGCCTTTTTTTCGACGCATCATGCTGTTGATCAGGGCCTGCTGGCCGATCTGAAGCACGTTCGAAGTCAACCAGTAAAGGACCAGGCCGCTCTGGAAGTTCATGAAGAAGATGGTCATGACAAAAGGCATGATCATCATCATCTTGGCCTGGCCGGAGTCCGCCGTGGAAGGCGTCATCTTCTGGGTGATGAACTGAGTGATGCCCATCAGAATGGGCGTGACGTAATACGGGTCGCGCACGGACAAGTCCCCGATCCAGAGGATCCAGGGGCTCTGCCGAAACTCGATGGCCGACCGCAGCATGCTGAAGATGCCGAAGAAGAAGGGGATCTGGATGATGAGCGGCAGGCAGCCGCCGGCGGGGTTGACGCCGTGCTGCTTGTAAAGCGCCATCATCTCTTCGTTCATCCGCTTCCGTTCATCGATATCGGTCTTGGATTTTTTGTACTTGTGCTGCAGGGCTTTGATCTTGGGCTGGAGCTCGGCCATCTTGGCCATGGATTTGGAACTGCTGTAGGTCAGCGGGAAGAAGATGATCTTGATGATCAGGGTCAGAATGATGATCGACCAGCCCCAGTTGGGGAAAGCCCGGTGGATGACCTTGATGGTGGAGTAGAGAACCTCCGCAAAGATGCCGAAAGTGCCGAAACGGAGGAGCTTTTTGGCGTTGTGGCCAAGGGCGGACAGCCGGTCGAAGTCCTTGGGCCCCAGGAAGATCCGGCCGGGACGGCTCATGGTCAGGAAGAAGGAGGCGCTTCCGTTTACGTCCGCGCGGACAAGCGCCGCCGTCCCCGCCTGACCCGCGGGGAGGAAGAGGACGCAGAAATAATTGTCGTCATAGGCGGCCCAATCCAGGAAGTTGCGGACGCTATTCTCGGGCTTGTATTTCCGCTCTTCGATCCGGTACAGACTCTTACCGGCCATGGACGTCATGCCGCCGCCCATGTTGTAGCTCTTTTTGATCTCCTCGGGCGTGGGATTGCCGATCCCGGGGCCCCACAGGATGCGGGGCTCGACGGCCTTGCCAGCCCGGAGAACCTTGATATCTACCTGGAAGTCATAGGCCCCGCCGACGAACGTGTAGATCTTCTCGACCTCGAGGTCCTTGCCGTCGGAGTACCGGAAGCGGAGTTCGCCTTTCTGCCCGTCTTTGATGACCAGGTCGGATCCCGATACCTCATAAAAGGCGGCATTCAGGGGGTTGGCCTTGATGGCCGCCAAATCGATGACGGGAAGAGCGCCTTGGGCTTCCTCAATCAAGCTGAACGGATGGACGCCCAGGGTTTCAGTCGCCAGGGGAACCATTTCGAGCGGTTGTTTCTTTCCGTCCAGATGCTTTTTGAGCTTCCAACTCAAAAGGACGCCGCCCTTGTTGCTCCAGACCGCGTCAAATAACGAGGTCTGGACCCTGGTCTTAATCTCGGATGCGGCCGAGACGGCCTCAGCCGCGGCGGCATTCGGCACCGCCGGCTTCTCGGCGGTCTCCGTCCTTCCCGGTTGGGCGTCCGGCCGGACCGGGGACACCGTGCCGCCTTGGGCGCTCTGGACTTGCGCGGCCGGAGACGCGGACGGAATCACGGGTTGAGCTACGGGAGCCTTTTTGACAAACAGAAGCTGGTAGCCAAAAAGGATGACGAAGGACAACAAAATGGCCAATATCAGGCGCTTGGTATCCATGCATGACCTCTTTTTTCTTAAGGCACGGGATCCATCCCTCCGGCATGGAAGGGATGGCAACGGAGCAGGCGCCGGAGCCCCAGGTAGAGCCCCTTGGCCGGGCCGTATTTCGCGATGGCCTCGGCGGTATAGTCTGAACAAGTCGGCCAGAACCGGCAGTGCGTGCCGATGATGGGCGACAGGGTTTTCTTATATATTTTTATTAATATCAACAATATACGAGACATTTACTGTGCTCTCGGCGCGCGGCTTCGGGCTACGTATTTCATGGCGGCCTGGTACTGCCGGACGAGATCCTCCCAAGCGGCCTCCCCAAGTCCTTGTCTGGCGATCACGAGCATATCCATTGTCCCCGGTACAAGATCCTTCCGCCGACGAAAAAGCTCCCGGGCCCGGCGGCGCGCCCTGTTCCTCGCCACGGCATTGCCGATCCTGCGGCTGGCCACGGCCGACATCCTGGAAAAGCCCAGGTCGTTCGGCCGAAAAATCAGGTTGAAGAACTTGCCGCGAAAACAGCCGCCGCTCTCGTAGAGATCGGAAAAATCCTTTTTCTTACGGATCCTCTCGCGAGGACCATAGGCTTCGGACTTCAAAGGGCGAGGCGCTTCCTGCCTTTCGCCCGGCGGTTCTTGATGACTTTCCGTCCACCGGGGGTGCTCATGCGGACCAGGAACCCGTGGGTTTTCTTCCGCTTTCGGTTGTTGGGTCGAAACGTAGGCTTCATCGAAACTGTCCTTGTAAGGCCGCTATATTAATCGACCGGGCGCCTCCTGTCAAGCCGAATATTGGCCGAACAATCGCTTTATGAATCATTTGGCGCCGTTAAATCGGCCTCCGAAGATTGACTCAGCCGGGCAAAATCGGGTATAATAGCGGTTCTCATGGATTCTTTCAAGATCGGAGACAGGGTTATCTATCCGAATCAGGGCCTCGGAGTCATCGAGGACGTGCAGGACCAAGCCTATGACGGAGAGCGGTTCCACATATACTGCCTCCGGATCAAGGCCAACAACACCCTGGTCATGGTCCCCGCCGCCTCGGCCGAGGAGATGGGCATCCGCAAGCTCATCAACGAGCGGACCGTCAAGGAGATCTTCGATTACCTCCGCAAGGGAGCCATTGAAGTCTCGATGAACTGGAAGGGCCGCTACAAGGAACACATCAACCTGATGAAGTCGGGGACGATATTCGACATGGTCGCGGTCCTCAAAAGCCTCTACTATCTCAGCCTGATCAAACCCCTGTCGTTCCGCGAGAAGAAGATGATGGAAAAGGCCAAGGAGCTCATCATCTCGGAGATCGCGGCCGCCTCCTCTCTCACCGCCGACCAGATCGATCGCAAGATCACCCTGACCCTGTCCAGCTGCTTTAAAGATATAAAGCCCGGACTCGAAGCCTAGGGTTCCCGCCGTGCTCTTTGTCCCCGTCCTCCTGTTCGTCGCCTGCGTCTTCTTGAGCGCCTTTTTCTCCTCGTCCGAGACGGCCTTCGTGGCCTCCAATCCCTACACCCTGGAATATCTGGAGAAGAAAGGCTCCCGCCGGGCCGGGCTGGTGCGCCGCGTCCTGGCCCGCCTGGACGACCTGCTCACCGCCATCCTCATCGGCAACACCCTGGCCAACGCCGCCGCCGCCTCGCTGGCCACCTACATCATCTCGGCCCTCTTGCCGGGCCATCCGCAGGTCATCCTGCTGGCCACGGCCGTCACCACCGTCCTCCTGCTCCTGTTCGGCGAGATCAATCCCAAGATCTACGCCGCCTACAACCCCCACAAGCTGGCCTTCCTGTACGCCCGGCCGATTCGCGTCGTGATGATCCTTTTTGCCCCGCTGGTCAAGCTCTTCACCTTCGTCTCCAGTCTCATCTTCCGGAAATCGCGCGAGCATTCGCCCGGCCTGCACCGGGCGATCTCGGAGGACGAAACCAAGGTTTTCCTGACCACGGGCGTGCAGGGCATGAGCGCCTTCCGCAAGAAGATGATCTCGGAGATCCTCGACCTGGCCTCGCGGCCGATCCGGGACATCATGACCCCGAGGCCGCGCATCAAGGCCCTGGACATCAGTACCCCCCAGGACCAGGTCCTGGAAACGATCCAGCGGGAGGAGTTCTCGCGCTTTCCCGTCTATCGCGGCCGCCTCGACCATATCGAGGGGATCATCCACACCAAGGACATCATCCCTTTCCTCATTCGCCGCGAGCCGATCGAGCTGGCCCGTTTCCTTCGCAAGCCCTATTACATTCCCGAGTCGGCCTCGGTCGAGAGCGCCCTCGTCCAGATGCGCGAGAACGCCGTCCACTTGGCCTTCGTCATCGACGAGTTCGGGAACCTGGAGGGCCTGGTCACCCTGGAAGACCTGATCGAGGAGATCGTGGGCGACATCCAGGATGAATACGACGTCAAGGAGGAGGCTGGCTGGACCCCCCTGGCGAACGGCGGCTGGCTGATCAAGGGCGCGGTCTCCGTCAAGGATATCAACGAACGCCTGGAGCTCGGCCTCCCGGAAAGCGCCGATTATGCCACCCTGGCGGGATTTTTCCTGTTCGAGTTCGGCCGCATCCCGAAGGAAAAGGACGGCCTGGACTTTAACAGCCGCCGCTTCACGGTCGAGCGCATGGCCAAGCGGCACATCAGCCTGGTCCGGGTCGAGCCCCGGCCCGGCCGGGAAGCGGAGAAGCGCTCATGAAGGTCGTCGCCGTCAACAAGCCGGCCTACTTCAACTACGAGATCCTGGAGACGATCGAGGCCGGGATCGCGCTTCTCGGCAGCGAGGTCAAGTCCATCCGCGAGGGCCGGGTCAGCCTGAAGGACAGCTTCGCCGACGTCAAGGGCTCGGAGATCCTGCTTTTTCACCTCCACATCAGCCCATACGAAGCGGCCAATGTCTTCAACCACGAGCCCCTGCGCAACCGCAAGCTGCTCCTGCACCGCCGCGAGATCCGGCGGCTGACCGGGAAGATCAAGGAGCGCGGCCTGACCCTCATCCCGACCAAGATCCTGTTCAACGACAAGGGCTTGATTAAGATCGAGCTGGGGCTGGCCAAGGGCAAAAAGCTCTACGAAAAAAGGGAAGCCATCAGGGAGAGGGAGCAAGCCCGCGAAGCCCGGGCCGCGTTAAAGCACGGCCGGCGATAGCTCGACCGCCAGCCGCACCGCTTCGGCCATGCTTTGGGGATTGGCCAAGTTTTTCCCCGCGATGTCGAAGGCCGTGCCGTGATCCGGCGACGTGCGCAGGAACGGCAAGCCGAGCGTCGCGTTGACGCCGGTATCGAAAGCCTCCAGCTTGAAGGGGATCAGTCCCTGGTCATGGTAGAGGGCGATGACGATCCGGCGGGGCCGGCCATAGGCCATCCGGAAGACGACGTCGGGGGGGAAGGGGCCGGAAACGTCGGCCCCGGCCGCCCGGGCGGCCTCCACGGCGGGGGCGATGATCTCGATCTCCTCGCGCCCCATCAGACCGTTCTCCCCGGCGTGCGGATTGAGCCCCGCCACCAGGTAATGGTGCAGGCCGGGCTTGGCCTTCTCGACGCCATGGCGGAGAGTGCCGATGAACCGGACCAAGGCGTCCTTGTCGAGCCGCCGGAGGGCGTCCCGCAGGGGCAGGTGATGGGAGAACAGGGCCACCACGAGCTTTTCCGACCAGAACGACATGATTGTCTCCGGATAGATCGTCTCCAGGTACTCGGTGTGTCCATGGTAGGGGATGCCGCCCAGGGACCAGGACAGCTTGGAAATGGGTGCCGTGACGAAGGCCTGGATCCGCCCGCTCTGGGCCGCCTCGAGCGCCGCCAGGAAGAAGGCAAAGGAGGCTCGCCCATTTGCCGCGGAAGCCTCGCCGCGGCGGTCGGGCAGCGGTTCGACCGGCACCTCGACCAGCGAAAAACGCGGTCCGGAATCCCCCGCGCCGGATTCGAATGCGGCGGCGCCGAGGCTCACGCCGAGGGATCGCTCTTCCCGCCGGAGAAGCTCGGTCGTCCCGAAGAGGACGAAATGGGCGGGGGGAAGCTCCGGCCAGCGCAGGAGCGCCTTGACCGCGATCTCCGGCCCGATGCCCCCCGGGTCACCCAGCGTGACGCCGATGAGGGGCAGGCTCATCGGCGTTCGTCCGGCTCGCCTTCGCCGCTTTCCTTGCCCTCATCGAGCTTGTACATGTACTTGATGGCATTTTTGTAGACCAGGAGGTTGGGGGCGCCGTCGCGGTTGAGCTTGATGCAGGACCGGTCGTACCACTCGATGTAGCCCTCGATCATCTCGCCGTCGGTGAAGACGACCGCCATGGCCGTCTTCTTGCTCATCTGCTTGAGATAGTAGTAGCTCTCAGCGGACGTATCGGTCGGAGGATGCATCTTTTTCTGCAGATGGCCCCCCCCCTGCGGATGCCCGCCTTGCGGGTGGCCGCCCGGGAGATGGCGGGGCTCATGGGGAACCGGCGAAGGCTTGGGCGCGGGCACTTCGCCGTTCTTGATCTTTTCTTTTATGTCGGCAAGGCTTGGACGGATCAGGCGTCTGTTCATTTGTGACTCCCAGATCGGATTGGGGATAGACTCGTATTGTACTTCATGATATCACCGCGAGTTTGAACAATCAACACTCGCGGTGACATTCGAAGCGATTGTCCCTACGAGTGCTATCAAAGCATGGCACTCGCGGTGACATTCGAAGCGATTGTCCCTACGAGTGCTATCAAAGCATGGCCCTCACGAGGACCGGCGAAGCGGTTGTCCCTACGAGTGCTATCAAAGCATGGCCCTGGCGGGGGAGAGATGAGGGTGAACCGCGGCGGGGATGTCAGCGGGCTTTGAGCAGGGGCTTGAGGGCGCTGTACCAATTCGCCGCCAGCGCCTTGTACCCCTCCCGCGAGGGGTGGACGTCGGGCAGGAGGTCGGGCCGACCGACGAAAATCCCGTGGTTGTCGACGAAGGCAAGTCCTTCGGCGCGCGCCAGGTCCTGGATGGCCGGGTTGATCTCCTCGGTCACCCGCCGCAGTGAATCCCGGTCGAAAGCGAAAACCCCGCCCTCCGGGACCGGCGGGATGGCAGCCAACAGGATGCGGGACGGAAGGCCGTCCCGGCCCCGGAAAGCGCCCAAGCGGCGTAGAATCTCCCGCATGTTGGCGGTGAACTCGGGCGTTGGGGTGCGGTCGAGATCCGTCCGGACGTCGTTGGTGCCGAGCTGGAGCAGGATGAAGTCCGGCTTCAGGCCGCGCAGCTCCTCTTCGTTATGGCCCAGGTAGCTCAAGTACTCGGCCGAACGGTTGCCGCTGCGGCCCCGGTTCAGGACCCGGGCCCGGATGCCGTCGGCGGCCAGAAGCCGCTGCAGGTAGTGGGGATATCCGCCGGCGGTGATGCTGTCGCCGGCGCAGAGGATGATGACGCCGCGCGGCGGCGCGACGCAGACGGCTACGAAAACAGGCAGGAGGAGCAGGATGGACACGCGCCCAATCTGGATCTGCACGGACCCATTTTAGCTCGGACGGCCTGGCCCGGCAAGACCCCTTTGATACATGCGCGGCGCCAAACCCCGATTTTAAAATCGGGGTTATAAGCGCCGCTCAGTATTAACCCTACAAAGCCCGGGGTATCGAACGGGTTTATTGACAGGCCCGGGGGGGGCGAGTTAGAATCCTCCCATGTCGATCGGAATTCGTAGCCGCGCGGTGCGGACGGCATCCTCCCTGGCGGCCGTCCTTCTGCACGTCGTTTTCGCCGTCCTGGCGGTCATGCCTCCGATCGTCTTCTGCCACCGGCCCGACGGCCGGGTCGGCGTGGAATTTTCCGGGCCCGCCGGCGTCTGTACGTGCAGCGAATGCGAGGCGTGCCAGGCGCGCCTGGCGGCGGCTCGGGCCGGGCAACGTCCGGCGCAAGAGGCTATGGAATCCTGCCACTGCAACCATGAGCCGGCTCTCACGGAAGCGGCCGGGTCTTCCTTTCGCCGCGATGACGGCGGACCCGACGTGCGGCTCGAAATAGCGGCCGCATCCTCGGCGCCGGATGGGGCCGGTTCCCTCCGGGCCGAATCGGCGTTCGCCCCGCTCCCGCCCCTCGCCGCGGCCGCCCCTCCGGGCGTCGCCGCCGTCCCGCGCTGCTGACGCGGAATCCCGCATCGCGGGCTTCACCCGCCGGCCGGAGACGCATCGTCTCCTTTCCCGTAACGCTTTCCCCCGCGCTTATCGGAGACCGCCCATGAATCATCGACGGCAAGGCTTCGTCTTTATTCTCGCCTTCATCCTCGCCGGCCCGCCGGCCAAGGCCCAAGATCCTCCGGCGGGATTGACCCTGGACCAGGCCGTGGAAACCGCGCTGAAGGCCCACCCCGACATTCTGGCCGCCCAGGCCGGGATCAAGGCTGCTTCCGCGCGCCGGCTTCAAGCCGAGGCCCGGCCCGATCCGAGGCTTTCATGGGGAACGGCCGGAATTCCTTGGACTCTCCGGTCCGGCAGCCTGGAGACGGAGTATTCTCTCGGCCTGGAGCAGACCCTCGAATACCCCGGCCGCCGCGCGGCCCGGGTCGAAATCGGCCGGGTCGGCGAGGGGATCGCCGCCCTGGAGCTCGACCGGACCCAGCTCGTCCTCGCGGCCTCCGTACGCAAGGCCTATTTCCGAGTCGTCCGATCGGACCGGGCCCAGGCCTTGCTCGCCTCCGCTTCCGGGCTTCTTGATTCGGTCATTGAGGCGGTCCAAGTCCGGTATGCCGCCGGCCGGGCCGCCTACGCGGACGTCCTGCGGGCCCGGGTGGACAAGGCCCGCCTGCAGAACCAAGCCATCGAGGAGCGCCGCGAGCGCCATGCCGCCGCGGCCGAGCTCAACGCCCTCCTGGGCCGGCCGGCCGGCGAGCCGCTCCGCCTCGTCTCGGGACTGGAGTCTCCGCCTCTTGTCCGAACCGCGGAGGAGATCAAGGCCGCCGCCCCGGCCGAACATCCCTCCCTGCGGATCGCGGAGCTCCGCGCCGAACAGGCATCGGCCGCCGAGCGGCTGGTCGGCCTCAACCGAAAGCCCGACTTGACGGCGGGTCTTTTCGTTCCCAGCAAAAGCGTTTCTGGCTGGGGCTTCTCGCTCGGCCTGACGCTGCCGCTGTCCGCCAAACGCTGGTCCGGAGAAAGAGCGGAAGCCGCCGCCGCCCGCGAGGCCGGCTCGGTCTTGGTGGATGGATTTCGCCGACGGATTGCGGCCATGATCGAGGCGGCCTTCGAGTCGGCCCGCCTGGCGGACGAACAGGTTCGCGTCTTTGAACTCCAGCTTCTGGCCGACCTCGAGGACGAGCTCAAAACCGAACTCGACCTGTACGCCTTGGGCAAGACCGAGGCTTACGCCCTTCTCGACCTCTACCGGACCGCGGCCGAAGCCCGGCTCGAACATCTGCGGGCCGTCTATAACGGGGCGATCGCCCGGATCGACCTGGAGATCGCCGGAGAAGAGTCCTTCTGACGGAGAAAATCATGAAAAGAACGAAAATAACATTCGCCCGGGCCCTCATCCTGTCCGTCCTGACCGCCGCTTCGGCCGCCGCCTGCAAGCGGGCCGCTGTACCGGCCGCGGACCCCGGCTCCGGAGAAGCCGCCGCCCGCGGCGAGGTCTCGCCCGGAACCGTGATCTTGACGGCGGAAGCTCAAGCCGGCGGTGGGATCGCCGTCGAGGCCGCCCGGATGGAAGAAGTCTCCCCATCGGTCAAGGCCCTGGGCGATCTGGAATTCGACGCCCGCCGGGTGGCCGGGATTGCGGCCCGGGCCGCCGGCCGCCTCGAGCGCCTGTTCGCGTATCCCGGAGACAGGATCAAGGCCGGCGACGTTCTCGCCGAGATTTACAGCCCCGATTACCTGGCCGCGCAAGCGGAGGTTCTGCAAGCCGCCGCCCGGGCCGAACGCCTGGCGGGGCAACCCGACGAGGCCGCCGCCCGATCGTTTCTCGACGCCGCCCGCCGCAAGCTGGCCCCGCTCGGCTTGACCTCCGCTGAAATCGATGCGCTCATCGCCTCGGGTCAGATCCTTCCCCTGCTCGCCGTCCGGGCGCCCATCGCCGGGATCGTCCTGGAATCGAAAGCCCTGGCCGGCGCGGCCGTCGCGGAGGGCACGGACCTGTTCAAGCTGGGCGACCCCTCGACTCTCTGGGGCCGCGTCCATCTGACGGAGAAGGACTTGGCCTCGGTTCGGCCCGGCATGGCCGCCTCGATCCGAACCCAGGCCTTCGCCGGCCGGGTCTTTCACGGCCGCCTCGTCCTCGTCGGCGCGTCCATGGACGCCTCGACCCGGACGGTCGAGGGACGGATCGAGCTCCCCAACGCCGACGGCGCGCTCAAGCCCGGCATGTACATCGAGGCGCTCCTTCTCTCGAACGAACACCGTAGCGTCTTGACCGTCCCGGCCGCCGCCGTTTTGGAGTTCCCCTCCGGCCGGTGCGTTTTCGTTCGGACGACACCGACGGCCTTCGTCCTGCGGCCGGTCGAGACGGGAGAAGCGTACGACGGGAGAGTCGAGATCCTGGCCGGACTGGCAGCGGGAGAAGCCGTCGCTGCGACCGGGGGCATCATCCTCAAGTCCGAACTGATGAAGGCCGGCCTGGGAGACTGATATGGGCGCCCTCGACCGGATCATCGAATCGTCCCTCCGCAGGCGCGTGCTTGTCCTGGTCGGCGTCGCCGTCCTCGTCGGGCTCGGCGTCTGGTCGTTCCTCAAGATTCCTCTCGACGCTTTCCCCGACGTGACCAACATCCAGGTCGAAGTCCTTTCGGAGGCACCGGGCTTGGCCCCGCTCGAAGTCGAAAAGCTGGTCACCCATCCGGTCGAGCTGACCTTGCAGGGGATGCCTCGCCTAGCCCAGATGCGCTCGGTCTCCAAGTTCGGCCTGTCGGTCATCACCGCCGTCTTCGAGGACGGGGTGGACATCTCCTTCGCCCGCCAGCTCGTCCTGGAGCGGCTGATCGAAGCCCGCGAACGCGTGCCGCAAGGGATCGAGATCGCCATGGGACCGATCTCGACGGCCATGGGCGAAATCTATCAGTACACGCTCTCGAGCCCTATCCCGACCGCCGAGCCGGGTCAAACCGCCGCCCTCACCGAGCTGCGAACCCTTCAGGACTGGACCCTGGCCCCCATCCTCAAATCCATCCCCGGGGTGAGCGAGATCAATTCCTTCGGCGGCTTCATCAAGCAGATCCAGGTCGTCGTCGACCCCGACAAGCTCGTGAAGTACGGCCTCAACCTCTCCGACGCGGCCGAGGCCCTGCGCCGCAACAACCTCAATGCCGGCGGCAACATCCTTCAGGACCGCTCCCAGCAGTACATTGTCCGCGGGGTCGGGTTCCTGCAGTCCCCGGAGGAGATCGACATGATCGCCCTCAAGGCCGACCGCGGCACTCCGGTCCTCATGCGGGACGTGGCCCAGGCCTCTTCGGGCCAAGCCGTCCGCCAGGGCGGGGCGATGATCGACGGCCGGGGCGAGTGCGTCGGCGGCGTCGTCATGATGCTGCGGGGGGCCAATCCGCGCGAGGTCGTCCGGGCCGTCGAGGCCCATATCGCCGAGATCAACGCCGGCGGTGTTCTGCCGGCCGGGGTCAAGGTCGTGCCCTACTACCGCCGCTCCGACATCGTCGGCAAGAGCGTTCGGACCGTGTATGAAGCCCTGATCATCGGCTCGTTGTTCGTCGTCTTCATCCTGTATCTTTTCCTGCGCTCCTTCCGCGGCGCCTTCATCGTCATCCTGGCCCTGCCCCTGGCTACCCTGTTCACTTTCATCACCATGCGCCTGGCCGGGCTGTCCGCCAACCTGATGTCCCTGGGCGGGCTGGCCATCTCGATCGGCATGATCATCGACGCGACCATCATCCAGGTCGAAAACGTCCAGCGCCACCTGTCCGAAGCCGGCCGGGGAGCGCGCAAGCTGCCTATCGTCCTCAAGTCCGTGCTTGAGGTCCGCAAGCCGAGCATCTTCGGTGAGCTGATCATCGCCCTGACCTTCATCCCCATCTTCGCCCTGCAGGGAATCGAGGGCAAGATGTTCCAGCCGCTGGCCTTTACCCACGTCATCGCCCTCTTCGGCTCGCTGCTCTTATCGATCGTCGCCATCCCGGCTTTCTGTTTCCTGGTTCTGAAGCCGCAGCCGGAGAAGCGGAGCTTCGTCATCGAGGGGGCCCGCAAAGCCTACCTGCCTCTCCTTCGCTGGGGCCTCGACCACAAGGTCGTTTTGGCGGCCGGCTCCATCCTCCTTCTCGCCGGCACCCTGGCTATCGTCCCCCGGCTGGGGACGGAGTTCATGCCCATCATGGACGAGGCGGCCTTCGACATGGACTTCCAGTTTCTGCCCGGGATCACTCTGGCCGACTCCCTGGAGGCCAGCCGCAAAGTCGAGGAGCGGTTGATGAAGTTTCCCGAGCTCATCACCGTCGTCGGCAAGACCGGCCAGACGGGCCTCGCCATCGAGGCGCGGGGGGTGGAGAAGACCGGCTTCGTCGGGATGCTCAAGCCGCGTTCGGAATGGACCTCGGCCAAAACGCGCGAGGAGCTGTTCGACAAGATGCGGGCCTCCCTGGCCGACATCCCCGGCCTCGCCTTCTCCTTCAGCCAGCCGATCGCTTGCCGCATCGACGAACTGGTGGCCGGAACCCGGGCCCAGCTGATCGTCAAGCTGTTCGGGGACGACCTCGACGTCCTCAAGGACCGGGCCGCGCATATCGCCGGGGTCCTGGCCGGGATGCGGGGCACCAAAGACCTGGTCGTGGAGAGCGTCTCCGGCCAGCCCTACGTGACCATCCGGCCGAACCGGGCCGCCATCGCCCGTTACGGGATGTCGGTCGAGGACGTCCAGATGGTCGTCGAGACCGCCGTCGGGGGCCGGACCGTGACCCGGATGTACGAGGGCGAGAAGTTTTTCGGCATCCAGCTCCGCTACCCCGAGAGCCGGCGAAGCTCGGTGGAAGCCATCGGCTCAATCCTCATCGCGACCCCGCACGGAGGCCGACTGCCGTTGTCCGAGCTGGCCTCCGTCTCGGCGGGGGAGGGGCCGGCCCAGATCAGCCGCGAGTCCGGCCGGCGCCGGATCGGCATCGAATGCAACATCGGAAGCCGCGATTTGGGCGGCTATGTGGCCGAAGCTCGGAGCAAGATCAGGCGGGCCGTCCCCCTGCCGGCCGGCTACTACCTGACCTACGGCGGCCAATTCGAAAACCAGCAGAGGGCCATGCGCCGGCTGGCCATCATCCTACCGGCTACCATCGGGCTGATCCTGTTTCTTTTGTTCACGACCTTCAACTCCTTCAAGCTGGCCCTGCTCATTCTCCTCAACCTGCCGTTTGCTCTGATCGGCGGCGTGCTTTCGCTGGCGATCTCCGGCCTGTACCTTTCCGTCCCCGCCTCGGTCGGGTTCATCGCCCTATTCGGCATCGCCGTCCTCAACGGCATCGTGCTCCTTTCGTACATCGTCCAGATGCGCGAGAGCGGGCGGCCGCTCAACGAGGCGATTATCGAGGGTTGTTCGAACCGGCTGCGGCCCGTTCTGATGACGGCGACGATCACGATCTTCAGCCTTCTGCCCCTGCTCTTCGCCCAGGGGCCGGGCTCGGAGATCCAGCGGCCGCTGGCCGTGGTCGTGGTGGGTGGTCTGTTGACGTCGACCCTGATGACGCTTCTCGTCCTGCCGGCCCTCTATGCTTGGGCGGCCGGCCGCCGCCGGTCATAAAAAAGCCCCGCCCTCATCCCGTTGGGAGGATGAGGGCGGGGCTTCGGCTCTGATCAGATCCCGGCGACGCTTTGATCGCCCTCGTTATGACGAATTCCTATTCGGTCATGGCGGGCGCTTGCCCGGCCGACGGTTCATGCTCCTGCGGCTTCTTCTTTTTCGGCGTCAGCTTGTCGGCCACCACATAGAACGAGGGGACGACCACCAGGCTCAGGATCGTAGACAGGATCAGGCCGCCGATGACGCCGACGGCCATGGGCATCCGGATCTCGGAGCCTGAGCCCAGCCCCAGGGCGGGCGGGATGGCGGCCATCATGGTCGCAGTCGCCGTCATCAGGATCGGCCGCAGGCGGATGGGACCGGCCTTCTGCATGGACTCGCGGGCGCTGAAGCCCTTGACCTTGAAGGCGTTGGCGTAATCGACCAGGATGATCGAGTTTTTCTTGACGATGCCCATCAGCAGCAGCAGCCCGATCATGCTGAAGATGTTGAGAGACAGCCCGGCGATGGCCAGGGCGAAGACCGCGCCGGCGATCGACAGCGGCAGGATGGTGATGATCGTGATCGGGTCCTTGTAGGAGTTGAACTGGGAGGCCAGGATCATATAAGCGATGCCGATGCCGAGCAGCATGGCAAAGAGCAGGCTGCTCATCGATTCGCGGAAGGCGACGCTGGCGCCGCCCAGCACGACCCGGTAGCCGAGGGGTAGGCCCTTGGCCATGCTCTCGACAAAGCGGATGGCCTCGTCCTGAGAGTGGCCCGGGGCGACGTTGGCGTACATGGAAATGGCCCGTTCGCGGTCCTTGCGGGTGATGGCCTGCAGGGCCGGCTGCTCCTCGTATGTGACCAGGGAGGACAGCGGGACGAGCTCGTTCGAGCGGGTCCGAACCTTCATCCGGGCCAGGTCCTCGGGCCGGGTCCGCTGGGCGGCCAGCAGTTTCAGCCGGACGTCGACCCGGCGGCCGCCGGTGCTGTACTTGCCCACCCGGACGCCGCCGACCAGGGCGTTCAGGGTCGTGGCCACTTCGTCGATAGAAACACCCACGTCGGCCGCCATGGCCCGGTCCGGGGTGATCCGCAGTTCGGGCTGGCCGATGCGGTAGTCGGAGTCGAGGTCCATGACGATGCCGCTGTCGCGCAGGTCGTTCATGATCCGCTGGCTCAAGGCGATGAGCTGATCCCAGTTCGAGCCGCGGACGGAGAACTCGACCGGAAAGCCGCGCTGGGCGGTCAGGCCCTGTTGGGACAGGTCCTGGATGACGGCCCGGATGCCGGGAACGGAGTTCAGCTCCCGCCGCAGGATGGTCGAGAGCTCGGCCACGTTCAGGTCCCGCTTCTTGGCCGGAAGCAGGGTGATGTTCATGAAGCCCCCGCTGCCCATGCCGGAGGAGGTGAAGCACTGGATGACTTCGGGCCGCGCGGTGACGATGTCCTCGGCCCGTTGCAGGAGCTTGCCCGTCTCGATGATGTCGGCACCGACCTGGATTTGCAGCCGGATGGACATCCGGCTGAGGTCCTGCGAGGGGACCATCTCGGCCGGCATGCCGGTCAGGACGATCATGGCCCCGCCGAAGACGAGAAGCGCCCCGGCCAGGATCCAGAAGGGATGGCGGAGGCTTTTGCCCAGGATGCGGGAATAGAAGCGCTCCAGACCCCGGAAGCCCCTGTCGACGGCCTGCCCGACCCGGCTTCGTCCCTCCCGCGACGTCCGCAGGAACTGCGAGCAGCGGGCCGGGGCCAGGGTCACGGCCTCGATGTACGACAGCAGGACGGCCAGGCAGAGGGTGACGCCGAACTGCATGAAAAAGCGGCCGATGACGCCCTTGACGAAGACGACCGGGATGAAGATGGCCACGACGGCCAGGGTGGCGGCCAGGGCGGCGAAGGCGATCTCCTGCGTCCCGCCCAGGGCGGCCTGGATCAGAGTCTGGCCTCCCTCGCGGTGGCGGAAGATGTTCTCCATGACCATGATGGCATCGTCGACGACGATGCCGACGGCCAAGGCCATGGCCAGCAGGGTGAAGGTATTGAAGGTGTAGCCCAGGAAGTAGATGATGGCCACCGTGCCCAGCAGGGACATGGGGATGGCCAGGACGACGTTGAGGGTCGAAGACAGCGAGCCCAGGAAAAGCCAGCAGACGAAGGCCGTCAGGACGACCGAGAGCAGGATCTCGAACTCGATCTCCCGCACCGACTCTTCGATGAACTGGGTGGTGTCGAAGACGACGGCCACCTCCAAGCCCTCGGGCAGAGTCTTCTGGAAGCCGGCCAGGGTCTCGCGGACCTGGCGGGCCACGGCCACGGCGTTGGAGCCGCGCTGCTTCTTGATCGATAGGCCCTGGGCCTGGATGCCGTTGAGCCGGGCGATGCGGCGGGTGTCGTCGAAGCCGTCCTCGACCAGGGCCACGTCGTTGATGTAGATGGGCGCGCCGCCGACCTGGCGGATACTGATTTTGCGCAGCGTCTCGATGTCAATGGCCTCGCCCAGGACGCGCAGGTTGACCTCGCGGCCCGGCGTCTCCAGCCGCCCGGCCGGCAGCTCGACGTGCTCGCGCTGCAGGGCCGAGATGACGTCGCGCACGGTGACGCCCTTCTCGTCCAGCTTGACCGCATCCAGCCAGACCCGGACGTTGCGGTCCTGGAAGCCCATCAGGCTGATCTCGCCGACGCCGGGGATGGTCTGCAGCTTCTCTTTCAGGCTGTACTGGATCAGGTCGCCCAGGACGCGCGGCGGCACGGGGCCGGCCAGCGAGATCATCATGATCGGCTGGTCCTCGGGGTTGCTCTTGGAGATGGTTGGCGGGTCCATGTCGCGCGGCAGGGAGCGCTGAGCCTGGGCCACCTTGGCCTGGACGTCCTGCAGGGCCAGCTCGATGTTGCGGGACAGGTCGAACTCCAGGGTGACCGAGGCGCCGCCCGAACGGCAGCTCGAGCTGATGGCCTTCAGCCCCTCGACCTGGACGAGCGCCTCCTCCAGGCCCTGGACGACGTCGTTCTCGACGACCTCGGGAGCCGCGCCCGGCCAGGAGACGTTGACCGAGATGGTCGGAAAATCGACATCGGGGAACTGGCTGATGCCGATCCGGGTGGCGGCCACGACGCCGAAGACGATCGTGCCGGCCATCAGCATCCAGGCCAGCACCGGCTTGCGGACGCAGGCTTCGGTGATCTTCATGGCGGGGTCCTTTCGAGCCTCCGGGGCCGATCAGCGCCCGGCGGGGGGCTTGTCGCCGGCGGGCTTCTCGCCCTCCGTGCCGGGCATGCCGCCCGGGGGCATGACGCGGACCGGGAATCCGTTCTGCAGAGACTCGGTCCCCCGCACGACCAGGCTCTCGCCGATCGCCAGCCCCGAGAGAACCTCGGCCTGGCCGTCGATGGTCCGCATGCCGATGGTCAGGATGCGTTCCTTGGCCACCCCGTCCTCCACGACGAAGGCGATGAACCCGCGCTCGCTGGGCCGGATGGCGGTCTGGCGGATGACGGGCGCTTCGCGCGGCTTGCTGACCGGGATGGTGATTTCGACGAAGGAGCCGGGCCGCAGGGTCGAGTCGGCCGAGTCGCGGACGTGACCGGTCACCTCGACCATGCGCGAAGACTCGTCGGCCGAGGCGGCGATGTTGGTCAGGACCGCGGTGTAGATCTTGGGATTGTCACGGACCTGGAAGCTGGCCACGATGCCGTTACGCAGCTGCGCGGCGTCGCGTTCGGGGACACGGAAACGAAGGAGGAGCGGATCCCGCCGAACCAGAGAGGCTAGGACGGTGCCGACTTGAACATACTGCCCCGTCTGGACGGTCCGCGTCTGGACGGCGCCCCCGAACGGCGCCCGGACGTAGGCGTCGCGCAGGTTGAGCTTGGCCTGATTCAGGGCGGCCTGGGTCTGGGCCACGTCGGCGGCGGCCAGCCGGACCTTGGTCCGCCAAGTCTCCAGCTCCTCGCCCGGGATCAAGCCGGGATTCTGCACGCTGACGGCCTCGCGGCGCTTGAGGCCCGCTTCGGCGTCGGCCTTGGATGCCACCGCCCGATCGTAGGTGGCCTGGGCCGACTCGACGGTCAGATTGTACCGCTCGGGCTCGATCTCGACCAGGGGGTCGCCGGGGTTGACGTAGCTGCCCTCGGCGAACAAGACCCGGTCGACGATGCCGGCCACCCGCGCGGTGACCTGGACCTTCTCGAAGGCCTCCACGGCGCCGACGGCGCTGACGCTGAAGATGAGGGAGCGGACGCCGACCTTTTCGACCTCGACCGGGAATGACATCCGGGCTCCCTTGGCGACGCCGGACGCCTTGGCCTCCGTTCCGTCTTTCTTGGCGCAGCCGGAGAGGCCGAGCCAGCCTACCGCCAGCAGGGCGGCGAGGATTCCGACAAGAGTCTTATTTTTCAAGGCGAGGCTCCTTTCCCAGGGGGTCCAACCCCAAAGCGGACTCGAAGTTCAAGTAGGCCGAACCCACCCCGTAGCGGGCCCGGACAAGATCGACGGCCGCCTCGAACAGGCTGACGTTGGCATCGGCGACCTGAAGGGCCGAGGCGAGGCCCTGGCGATAGAGCTCGGCCGTTTCGGCCGCGTTGCGGATCGCGACGTCGTGGGCCACGATCGCCTTCTTCAGCCCGGCCCGCTGGCTCTCCAGGGAGACGATGGCGCTCCGCACGTCGAGATCGACCTGCCGCAAACCGGCTTGCACGTTCAGGTCCGCCTGGTAGGCCAGGGCCTTCTGCTCGGAATATTCGCCGTTGCGGCTCAAGCCGTCGAAGATGCTCCAGTTCATGGTCAGGCCGGCGTTCCAGTTGAAGTTTTTTCCCGTCAGTCCGGCCTCGTTGGTGTAGGTGTAGCGGCCGTTGAGGGTCAGGGTGGGCAGCCATTTGAGGGTCGGCTCGATGATCAGGGCGTGCTGGCTGCGGGCCGCGGAACGCAAGGCCTGGACGTCGGCCCGGCGGGCTTGGGCCTGGCCGATCAGCTGGCCGATCGGGGCGATCGCCTCCTCGACCGACTTGAGCAGGAAATCGGGCACCGCAAGCTTCTTGGGCGCCGGGACGTTGAGCAGGAAGCCCAGTCCGAGGTAGCTCGCGTCCACCTCGCCCTGGACTTGGGCCGCGCCCATCTCGGCGGTGGCGAACTCGAGCTCGGCCCGGGTGACGTCATTGGCCGAGACGATCCCGGCCGCGAAGCGGGCCTTGGCCGCATCCAGGCTCTGCTGGGCGTATTCCATCCGGCGCTTGGAAGCCCCCAGAACCTGGTCCTGGCTCAAGGCGCCGAGGAAAGCCGTCCCGACGTCGAAGGCCACGCGGCGCTTGCTGTCGAAGGCGCTGAAGGATTCGGTATCGAGGTTGGCGCCGGCCGCAAGCAGCGCCGGCAGGTTGGCCGAGTTGAACAGGGTCATGCTCAAGTTGGCCGCCCCCGACAGTCCGTTGTAGCTCTGGACGATGATGTTCTGGTTGCCGATCAGCCGGGCCACTTCGAACGGCCGGCGGGTGTAGGTCCCCGTGACGTTCACGGAGGGGAGAAAGGAGGCCTTGGCCTGGACCAGCCGGGATCTGGCGATCCGGATATCCTGGTCGGCCGAGAGGGCCCGTTCGTTGTTGGCCAAGGCCAGACGGATGGCCGTCTCCAGGGTCATGGCTCCCTCCTCGGCCGCCGCCTGGGCGGCAGCGAGGGGCGCGATCGAACCGACAGCCAGGCCGAGCAGGAGGAGGCCGGTGAGAGCCCGGCCGGAGACGCTCCTTCTAAGTCGCGGTTTCTTGTCCATGATGATCCATTCTCCAGCCTGTATCCCGGGAGCGGGGCCGTCCGGGCGGTTCCGGTTCCGGGCTTGAAAAGGAGCCATTATACGCCCTCTTCCGCCCTAAAAAAAATACGGCCGTCGTTCGACCCCGCGTTCGGGGCCGGGCGGCGGCCGCAGTCTGCGCACATCCAGGACAAGGCTATTGAACCGGGATGTCCGACACCTTGATGGACTTGTTTTCGAGCAGCGTGCCGAGGGCCCGCTCCAAGCCGGTCTTGGCCACGTTGTAGCTGACGATGGCCTGCAGCTCGGACGTGCGGGCGCTGCCCAGGGCGCTCTGGTACGTCAAAACGAGGTAGTTGGTGCTCATGCCGACCCGCAGCTTCTCCTGCTCGGCCGCCAGGTTCTTTTCCGCCAGATCGCGGGCCACCTTGTACGCCTCGACCTGCTTGTAAGTCGTCTGGAGCAGGCGGACGGCGGTGCGGACCTCGTTGACGACGGTCTTCTCGGCGCTTTTCAGGTTGAGGAGGGACGACTTGAGGTTCAGCCGGGCCATCCCGTAGCTGGCCTTGGTCAGGAAGCTGCTCAAGCTGACGTCCAGGGTCAAGCCGATGTTCCAGTTGGGGTACTTCATGGCAAAGGTGTCTTTGAAAGCATAGGAAACGCCCCGCTCGGTCTGGCTCAGGACGATGCCGTCCAGGGGACTGCCGGAGTAGGAGATCACGGTTCCCGAAACGCCCGGGCTGGAGAATCCGGCGGTCAGGTTGAGGCTGGGCAGGAGCTGGTTCTTGGCGTAGGCCAGGTTGAGCTCCTGGCTTTGGATGGAGATCCGGTTCATTTTCAGGTCGGGGCGTTTGGCCATGGCCGTCGCCAGCGCTTCGTCGAGGTCCACCGGCTGGGCGGTAAAATCGGGCTTGTCGACGGCCTCGATGGTCTTGATCGTTTTTTCTTCCTCGTCCGAGAAGGCGAGCAGGAGCCGGAGGTTGTCCTCGTAGGCCTTGATCGAGGATTCCGAGGAGAGGAGCTGGGCTTCGATGTTGGCCACTTGGGCTTGGGCGCTGATGACCTCGAGCGGGGCCATCTGGCCGATCTCGACCTTGCGCTGGTTCTGGGCCAGCAGGTCCTTGGCCAGCTGGAGGGAGGTCTGCTGAACCTTGTAGTTCTCGACGCTGTAGACCAGCATCCAATAGGCCTGGGTCACGCTGTAAATGGTGTCCTCGACCGTCTTCTCCAATTGCATCTTGGAGCTGTCCAGGCTGTTGCGGGCGATGATGATGTCCTTGTTGGTCATCTTGGCCCCGAACCCCTTCAGCAGGGGCTGGCTGAAGCTGAGCGACAGGCCCGTGCTGTAGCGGGGGTTGATCGTGTTGCCGATCTGGGTCGTGTCGGTCGTGCCGTCCGACATGGACAGGGACAATTTGCCGCCCCAGGGCGTGGTCTGGTTGATCGATCCGGACAGGCTGTCGGTCTTGGTGATCGTGCTGGAGCCGGAGTCCAGGAAGGAGTAGGACGCGCTTTCGCTGTTTCTCTTGGAGTAGCTGAAGGACAGCGTCGGCAGATAGATGTCCTTGGCCTGGAGCAGGGAGAGGGCTGCGCTTTCGGGACCGAGGACGGCCACCTGAAGGCTGATGTTGTGCTGCAGGGCCCGCACGACGCAGTCGTTGAGCGTCAGCTTGAGGACGGAAGCGTCCTGGGCCCGGGCGGGAAGCCCGGCCGCCGCCAGGCAAGCCAGGCCGAGACAAAGAGCGATTATTTTTTTATGCATGATAAACCTCGTTTTTATCGCTTATTCGTACCGCAGGGCATCGATGGGATCGAGCTTGGAAGCCTTGCGGGCGGGATAGAAGCCGAAGAAAATCCCGACCGAGGCCGAGAAGACAAACGCCATCAGCACCGATCCGGGCGAAACGACCGTCGTGATCGAAGCGAAGATCGGGACGAACTTGAGGAGCTTGGAGATGCCGATGCCCAGGATAATGCCCAGGATCCCGCCCAGCAAGCTCAAGACCACGGCCTCGCCCAGGAACTGGAGCAGGATGTCCCGTTCCTTGGCCCCGATCGACATGCGGATGCCGATCTCGCGGATGCGCTCGGTCACGGACACCAGCATGATGTTCATGATGCCGATGCCGCCCACCAGCAGGGAGATGGAGGCGATCGAACCGAGCAGAATGGTCAGGATGTTGGTCGATTCGGCCGCGCCCTCGGCGATCTCGGCCATGTCCGCGACGGTGAAGTCGTCGGCCGCCCCGGGAGCGATGCGGTGGCGCTCCCGCAGGAGTTCTTCGACCTGCTTCTTGGCTTCGGCCGTCTGGGTCGAGGAGGCCGCCGAGACGTCGATGCTGCCGACGAACTCGGCCTTGTTGATCCGCTTCATGCAGGTGGTGTAGGGGATGAGGATGATGTCGTCGCGGCTGCCGAAGCCGCCGGACTGGCCCTTGCTCTTGAGGACGCCGATGACGACGAAGGGGACCCGCTTGATCCGGATGGTCTTGCCCAAGGGGTCGTCGTCCTCGAACAGGTTCGTCTTGACGTCGGCGCCCAGGACGCAGACCTTGGCCGCCGATTTGACGTGGGTCTCGTCGAAGAAGGCTCCGGCGGACATCTCCCACTTGCGGACCTCGGGGTAGCTTTCGCCGACGCCCTGGACCGAGGTGTTCCAATTTTTGGCGTTGTAGACAACCTGGGCCCGGGCGCTGACCGAGGGAGAGACGGACTCGACGGCCGGCAGATTCTTAAGGGCCTCGGCGTCCTCGACGGTCAGGGTGTTCCAGCCGCCGAAGCCGGTCCGGACGCCGCTGACGTTGCGGTTTCCCGGCCCGACATACAGAAGGTTGGTGCCCATGCTGGCGAACCGGCTCTCGACGGCGGCCCGGGCTCCGGCGCCGATGGAGACCATGGCGATGACGGCTCCGACGCCGATGATGATGCCCAGACAGGTCAGGAAGGTCCGCATCTTGTTGCGGGCCAAGGCCCGCAGGGAGACTTTCAGGATGCGCAGCATCAAGTTGAAGGATTTCATGCGTTCACCTCTTCCCGGACGATCAGGCCGTCCTTCATGTGGAGGCGCCGCTTGGCGCACATGCCGATGTCCATCTCGTGGGTGACCATGACGATCGAGATGTGCTTCACGTCGTTGAGGTCCTTGAAGATGGCCATGATCTCGTCGCTCGTCCGGCTGTCCAAGTTGCCGGTCGGCTCGTCGGCCAGGATCAGCTGGGGATCGTTGAGCAGGGCCCGGGCGATGGCCACCCGCTGCTGCTCGCCGCCAGACAGTTGGTTGGTCTTGTGGGTTTCGCGGCCTTTGAGGCCGACCAGGGCCAGGGATTCCATGGCCCGCTTGGTCCGCTCCTTGCCGGGCACGTTGGCGTAGAGCAGGGGGAGCTCGGCGTTCTCCAGGGCCGTCGTCCGCGACAGCAGGTTGAACGACTGGAAGACGAACCCGATCTTTTGGTTTCGGATGACGGCCAGCTGGTTGCGGTCGAGCTTGGAGATGTCCACTCCATCCAGCAGGTAGCGGCCGCTGCTGGGCTTGTCCAGGCAGCCGATGATATTCATCATCGTCGACTTGCCGGAGCCCGAGGCGCCCATGATGGCCACGAAATCGCCCCTCTTGACCGAATACGTCACGCCGCGCAGGGCGCGGACTTCCGTCTCCCCAACGTGGTAGGTCTTGACCAGATTCTCCAGTTGGATGATGTTGTTGTCCATGACAAAAAGCTTTCGCGCGGGGTCGGGCTTAACGGAACATCATCATGCCGCCGCCGGGCCCGCGCTGTTGGTTCTGCTGCGTGGTGGCGGTTGCCGTCGCGGCGCCCTGCAGGCCGAGAATGACTTTCATCCCTTCCTTGAGCTCGCTGCGGGTGAGCTCGGTGTAGGAATTGTCGGTCAGGCCGGTGCGAACCATATAAGGCTTGACCTTGCCTTCGTCGGTCAGGACCCAAACCATCGAAGCCTGCCGGCGCGCGCCGCTCTGGCGCATCTGCTGGAAGCGCTGCCGCTGTTCGGCCGTCAATTGGCTGGGATCGAACCCGCCGCGCTGGCCACCGGCGGCCGCTTGGCCGTTCGGGGCGCCGGCCGGCGCTTGGCCGGACTGACCGGCCTGGCCGGGCTTGCTGCCGGGCTGGCCGGGCCGCAGGGAAGCCATCAGCGCCTGCATCTCCTTCTCCGGCAGGGTGGGCGTGAAGCGCAGGGCGGCATTGGGGACCTTGAGGACGCCCTTGGCTTCGCCGGTGACGATGGTGACCGTGGCCGTCATGCCCGGACGCAATTTGATCTCCGGGTTGGGGGCGTCGACGATCGTGGCGTACGTAACGACGTTGTTGGCGGTCACGGCGGCATAGCGGACCTGCAGGATCGTGCCGTTGAAGGTCTCGCCCTGGAAGGCGTCGACAGTGAACCGGACCTTCTGGCCTTCCTTGACCCGGCCGATGTCGGCCTCGTCGACCGCGCACTGCACCTTCATCTTGGTCAGGTCGGTGGCGACCTTGAACAGGACCGGCGCGTTCATGCTGGCGGCCACGGTCTGGCCCACGTTGACCGGCCGGTCGATGACCGTGCCGTCGATCGGCGAGCGGATGGTGCAATAGGACAGGTCGACCTTGCTCTGGTCGAGAGTCGACTTGGCCTGCTGGACCCTGGCATCGGCCGTCCGGACGCCGACCCGGGCCGAGACGAAGTTGGACTCGGCGGTCTCCTTATCCTCGATCGAGACCAGGTTCCTCTGGAACAGGTCCTGGGTGCGGGCGTGGCTCTTCTCGGTGTTCTGCAGGGTCGCCTTGGCCTGTTCCAGGGAAGCCAGGGCACTCTGGTAGCTGGCCTCGTTGGATTCGACCTTGGCTTGCTGGATGTCCCGGTCGATCTCGGCCATCAGCTGGCCGACCTTGACCTGGGAGTTGTAGTCGACATAGAGTTTCGAGATCTTGCCGGAAACCTGGCTGCCGACTTCGACGATGTCGATGGGATTGATGGTGCCCGACGTGGTCACCACGGCTTCGACGTCGCCCTTGGCCAGGGCTTCGGTCCGGTACAGCGGCTGGTCGGCCTTGCCCTTCTTGATGAAGACGAAGAAAATCACCAGGGCAACCGCCAGGATGGCGATCAAGAGGAGAATCCTCTTCTTTTTCATTCCTTTACTCCTTAAAAGTAATATTCGTGGAACGGGAGTTGATTGTCCGTTCTCATATCATCCGAATCGGGGGGCTCCGGCCCGCGCTGCGGGGAGGGAGCCGAACCGCCGCCGTGGCCTTCGTTGCCGGAGCCGGACGAACGCGGCTGGTTGCGGCGGCCGGAGGAATTGGCCTTGCGGCGCTCTTCGTCGTGGCGCTTGATCATGGCGTCGTTCTTGGTTTTCTGCTCGGGGGTCAGGACGGCATCGATCTCGGCCTGGAGCCGGCGGCGGAGCTCGCCGAATCTCTTGGACGTCTCGATCTTCAGCTCTTTCAGGCGGGCGTCGCTGCGCCACCGTAGATCATTGGCCTTGAAGATCTCCTTCAACTGGGCCTGCTGGTCGGCGCTTAAGCCGATCTCCTTGGCCCAGTTCTCCATGGTCGGCGGACGCCGGTTGCCCGGCTTTTGGGCCGCGAGCCAGTTGTGGCCGAAGACGCCGGCCACGACGCCGGCCGCAAAGACGAGGATAAAGGACAGGACGATCCAAACGCGGGGTTTGCTCATGGCCGGGGCTTCTTGGCGGCCGCCGTCTCGGCGGCGGGGAAAAGGATCAGCATCGTATTTTCCTCGGGCTTTTTAGACTCGTCGAAATAGACCGGGGCCTCGCTCTGGGGAACCGTTCCGTTCAGAAGGAAGGCTTCGGTCTGGCTCAAGTTGGAGCTGCCGTCGGGCAGAAAGATCAGGCCGCCCACGAACAGGCCGATCAGGAACAGCGACACCGGGATGGCCCGCAGGCACCACGCCCGCCAGAGGCTCTCGGACGCCGGTCTGGCTAAAGCATCGAGCCGGGCGCCGACCCGGCCGGCGAATCCCGGCCGCAGAGCGGGCACCGGCAGCCGCCCCAAGGCTCCGCGCAGAACCGCGTATTCGTTCCGCAGGGTCCGACAGCCCGGGCAGGCCCGGAGATGCTCCTCCAGGAGCCCGGCTTCGCCGGGGGGCAGGTCGCGGTTCAGGGACTTCAGAATCCACCGTTCGGCGTTTCGGCAGTTCATGCTTCCCCTCCCTCGACTCCGAATCCTTCTTTAAGGACCGGGGCCATTTTCTTGTGCAACAGGCGGCGGGCGCGGTGGAGCCGCGAATCGACGGTGCCTGGCGAGATTTTCAGGGTTTGGACGATTTCCTCGTAGGACAATCCCTGGACGTCCCGCAGGGTCAGGATGACGGCGTACTTGGGAGGCAGGGTCTCCAGGGCCCGGTGGACGGCGGCGCGGCGGCGCTCGTTTTCGCGGGCCTCGTCGCGGATCCGGCTCGGGTCTTCGCTGGCGAACTGGCCTTCCGGGACATCCTCCAGGGAAACTTCCTTGCGGCGACCGACTTTGCGGAGATGATCCTTGATCTGGTTGACGGCGACCCGGTAGAGCCAGGTCCCGAATTCGGAGTCGAAGCGGAATTCGGGCAGATGGAGGTAGGCCTTGACGAAGACGTCCTGGGCCAGGTCCTCGGCCGTAGCCGCGTCGCGCACGAAACTGAAGGCTAAATGGTACACTTTCGTCTCATACTTCTTGACGAGGTCTTCGAAGGCGCTCCGGTCGCCCCGGCACGCGCTTTCGACGAGCGTTCGATCGTCCATACAGATGCAACGCTTTCCGCCTCCGTCACCTTTTAGACGCAGGCGAGGGAGAAATCTTCCGGATTCACAGCCCTTCCAACAAACGGAGCAAAGTCATCCGGGGTTGCGAATCGGCCGGTTTCTTTGCGAACGTGAAGTTGTTAACCCGCCCGGACTCAATTACATATTATACCGTTATAAGGGGGAGAAGGGAACCGCCGGACGGGTCGGAAAAGAAAGGCCCCCTGCCCGCCCCCGGGGAGGAGCGGGACAGGGGGGAAAAGGGTTAGGAATTGAACAAGGAGGGATTGTCTATTTGGCTTGGCGGACGGCCGTCCACTCGGGGGGGGTCATCTGGCCGCCGCCAGAGGGAGGATTGCCGCCGGGGGGGTTGCCGCCGCCCCGATTGCCGCCGAACTCCATGGTGCCCTTCATGTTGTTGGCATCCATGAGCGTGCCTTTATAGGTCGATTCCATGGTGCCGCGGGGGGTTTCGCGGATGATCTTCCAGGTCACGTCGTTGCCCTTGATCGTGCCTTCGCCCTTGGACTCCATGGGTTGGCCGTCGCGTCCGATTCCGGCCACGGTCACGGACAGCTTTTCGCCGTCCTGGACGAACGTCACGACGGACTTCTGCTCGCCGCGTTGCGTCGTCATGGTGAAGTCCCAGGCGCCGCCGATATTGACGGCGGCATAGGCCGCGATCCCGGCCAGGGATAGCCCCAGAATTGCGATCAGCGCTTTCTTCATGCATTCCTCCTCGGAACACGTTTGTGCGGCGATGGGGAACTCCCCTCGTCACGACTTTTAGACGAAGCCGCTAGAAAATTTCTTCCATTTTATTGTTTGCCTATACGACTGAAATGATTGCCGTTACAGGCCATAAACAAATTTTCGACTTTTTCCTAAACGTTGAAGTATGGAAGCCTGATCTATTTGCTTCCTATCTAATCG
>JAQULS010000125.1 GCA_028749235.1 Acidobacteriota bacterium
GCCGGCAACGTCGGCTACCAATCGTCCCACGGATACTCCTATCCTGACGCCGAAACCGCCGAGGCCGTGACCTACGCCAATACGGGCTATCATCGCTTCAACCTGAACACGAAGGTTTTCTACGCTCCCTCCGAAACGACCGAGATCATGGTCAACGGCAACGTCTATACCTCCGACTACAGCATGCCCGCGGCCCTGGGGGTCCAATCGGCCCGCTACTGGCGGTTCAAGAACTGGGACCGCTACGGCCTGAACGCCGGCGGCTACACCTCGCTGGGCGGCGATGCGACCCTCCGCTTCCGGGCTTTCGGCGTGAACTATCAGAACACCCTGGACCAGTACAAAGACGCGGCCATGACCAAGCGGCAGTTCGAAAGCACTTTCAACAACACCGTCTACGGCGCCTTCGCCCTGGCCGATTTCGGCCTCTCCGCCCGCAACCGACTGAAGGCCAGCCTGAACTTCCAGAAGGACATCGCCCGCATTCAGGACGACGCCGGCCTGGACTTCACGAATTACGATCAAGGCACCTTTTCGGCCGCTCTTGAGGACGCCTTCAATCTGACCGAGAAATGGCAGATCATCGGCGGCTTGAGCCTGGACGTCATCGACAAGTACACCGGGGACTCGACCTCGCGCCTCAACCCCATGCTGGGCCTGAAGTTCAACCCCAGCGAAGCCCTGGATATCCACGCCTCGGCGTCCATGAAATCCCGCATGCCCAATATGAGGGCCCTTTACTCCCCGTCCGGCGGCAATCCCGACCTGTTGAGCGAAACCGGGACCAACGGCGAGCTGGGGGCGACCTGGAACAAGGGCGTCTTTGTCTCGGCTTCGGTCTTCACCTATCGGTTCAAGAACATGATCGATTCCTACGTCCTGGCCGATGGGACCAAGAAGTATCTGAACATCGGCAAGGCCCATATCACGGGCGCCGAGATTCAGATCCAGAAAACAATCGGCCCCCTGGACGCAACCGTCTCTTACACGTACCTGGACCACCGCAATGAATCGGACGACCGGCCGCTGGACGCCATGTCCCCCCACCTGGCAAACTTCGACCTGACCGTCCGCCCGTTCAAAGGCCTGCGCTTGAGCGCCTACGGGTTGTTAGGCTCCCAGTCGAGCTGGTGGGATTCCAAGAAGTCGGAGAACGTCGAGATCCCCGGCTATTTCAACCTGGATTTGATCGCGGCCTACCGCTGGAAAAGAGTCGAGATCTTCGCCAAGGCCTCCAACCTGTTCAACCAGTACATCTACACCGAGCCCATCTACCCCTGGCGGGGCCGGTTCATCGAGGTGGGAGCCAAGATAGACGTCTTCTGACGTATCGGCGAAAGTGAAGGCAACGAGCCAGGGCCGGATGTTTCCGGTCCGGGCTTTTTTACAGTCCGAGGTCGGCGGAGATTCCCTGCATGGCCCGCAGGGCCAGGCCGATAAATTCGTCCAGCTCCAAGCCCGTGTTCCGGCACTGCTCGATGTCCTCCCGGCGGGCCCCCCGGGCGAAGTGTTTCTCCTTGTAGCGGCGCTTGACGAAATCGACGTCGATCGCGGCCAGCTTTTTCTCCGGATGCATCAAGGCGGCGGCGATGATCAGCCCGGTCAGGGGGTCGACGGCGAAGATCGACCAGTCCATGGGGCTTTGGCAGGGAGCCTTGCCGGCGTGAGCCCGCACGGCATAGACGACGGCGGAATCGAAGCCCAAGCCCTCCAGGATCTTGACCGTCTCGACGGTATGGAGATCTGGGCTTTTCTCGGTCAGCTCGTAATCCAGGTCATGGATCAGGCCGGCCTGGCCCCAGTCCTCCGGGTCATGGCCCAGCCTTACGGCCAGCGCCTTCATGCACGCTTCCACGGCCAGGCAGTGCTTGATGAGGTTCTTATTATGGAGATGGCTTTTCAGAAGCTCCAACGATTCGTCTCTGGTCATGGCCTGTTCCTCCGGTCGGGGTGGGATGGGAGAAGCCATCTTATCACGGCCGCCCCGGCGGCTCAACGAACCGGCTTTACGAAACGGCCTTCTCCATGCTAAAATCCGGGTTGTAATCGATCATTTCGATAGGAACACAATGGTAAACTATATCCTGCTCTACAAGATCAAGAAAAAGGTCAAGGCCATGATCAAGGACAAGCTGGCTTTGGGCGAACTGGCCACGACGCCCAGTTCCTGCCTGGACTGCCTGGCGACCGACCTGAGCTGGGAAATGTACTACATTATGAAGGAAAAGGAGGAGGATTGATCAGGCCGGCCCGGAGCCTTCTCCCCGCCTGATCCTCTCCTTGGCCTCGCGCCACCAGTCCATCCGCCGCCGGATGTCCTTCTCGAAGCCCATGGCGCCCGGTTCGTAGAAAGCCTTTTCGCGCAACCGCTCCGGCATGGTTTCCATATCCGTCGTCCCCAAGGCCTCGTCGTGGGCATACCGGTAGCCCTGGCCGTAGCCGACGTCCTTCATCAAACTCGTGACGGCATTGCGGATCGAAAGCGGGACGGGCTCGTGGGGATGCTCCTCGATGTCTTTCTGAACCCGAAGCAGGGCGGTATAGACCCGGTTGCTCTTGGGGGCCGCGCCAAGATAAACGACCGCTTCCGCCAGGGCCAACTCGCCTTCGGGCGGGCCGAGAAAATCGTAGGCTTCCTTGGCCCGCAAGGCCACGGCTAGAGCCTGGGGATCGGCCAAGCCCACGTCTTCGGAGGCGAAGCGGACCAGGCGGCGGGCGATGTAGAGCGGATCCTCGCCGCCGGCCAGCATCCGGGCCAGCCAGTAGAGAGCGGCTTGAACATCGCTGTTGCGGAGGCTCTTGTGGAGGGCGGAGATGAGATTGTAATGCTCCTCCCCCGACTTGTCATAGACGGAGGTGCGCTTCTGCAGCGCCTCGCGGATCTCCTCCATGCCGATGACCGGGCCGCCGCCCAGCGAGACCGCCAACTCCAGGGTGTTGAGGGCGCGCCGGGCATCGCCGTTCGACTGTTCGATGAGGACCGACCGGGCGGTTTCGTCCAACCGGCGGCCGAGCCGGCCCAGGCCGTTCTCCTCGTCGGCCAGGGCATCGTCCAGGATCCGGGACATCGCCTCCGCGGTCAGGGCCTTGAGCAGGAGGACCTTGGTCCGGGAAAGGAGCGGGGAGATGACCTCGAAAGAGGGATTCTCCGTCGTCGAGCCGAACAGGATGATGTCGCCCCGTTCGACGTACGGCAGAAACGCCCCCTGCTGGGCCTTGTTGAACCGATGGATTTCGTCGATGAAGATGATCATCGGCTGGCCGACCAGTCGGCGGTGGCTCTCGGCCCGGGCCATGACCTCCTTGACTTCCTTGATCCCCGACAGCACGGCGCTGAAGAAGGAATGGGGCAGGTCGAAGTGCCTTGCCAGCATCATGGCCAGGGTCGTCTTGCCCGAGCCCGGCGGGCCCCAGAAGATCAGCGAGACGAGCTGGCCCGATTCGACAAGCTGGGTCAAGATTCTACCCGGGCCGAGAAGATGGTCCTGGCCGCGAAGCCGGTCGAAGCTCTTCGGCCGCATCCGTTCGGCCAGGGGAACGTGAGTCCGTTGATCGGCCATCGAGACGGATTATAGCATATTGACGGCCCTCTCCCGGACGTGCTAAGGTGAGGAACCGAACTCCGTCATGAGCAAGCCCCACACATCCAGCAAGCTCTTCTACCGACTCGACGAGGTCAGCCGTCTGACCAAAGTCGAAGCCGCCACGATCGAAGCCTGGGAAAAGGAGTTCCCCTTTCTCCAGCCGGGTCTGACCGGCAGCGGGCAGAAGATCTTCCGGGCCAAGGACGTCGAGATCATCACCCGGATCAAGGAGCTCCTGGACGGCAAGAACGTCACTCTGGCCGGGGCCAAGCGCCGGATCGAAGAAGAGCTGGGCCTGCGTTCCGCGGCTCCGATCCATCCCGACCGGATGCGCAAGACTTTGCTCTTCATCCGCGAGGAGTTGCAGGAGATCTCGGCCGGCCTGGGGGCCAAGCCAAAAAAGTCCTAGCCCCGGATCCGCCTTTTTTGATATACTTCTTTTCCCCTTTTGTGTTGGGAAGACGGCTTTAAGCCGTAACCCGAGAGTTATGAGTACCGGGACAACGACGGCTTCCATCGTAGCCCCGAAGACTTTCAGGGTCGGGACGTGGCGCAGCCTGGTAGCGCACATGCTTGGGGTGCATGGGGTCGGCGGTTCAAATCCGCCCGTCCCGACCACATTTCCTCCGTCCGGTTTTCCCCGGATGGGGAAATCCGGAGAGACGGCCGCCCGATGAAACCTGGCTCGAACCGCCCCCCTTCCGTTCCGCCGGAACGCCCGCTTCTCCTGCTCTGCAACGACGACGGCTTTTTCCGCGATGAAATCCGCATCCTGCAACGCCGCCTGCGGGGCCTCGGCCGGACCGTGATCGTCGCGCCCGATCGTGAGCGCAGCGCCTCTTCCCTGGCCGTAACCCTGCGTCAGCCGCTGCGTCTCCACCGCCACTCCCCCTCGACCTGGTCGGTCGACGGCACGCCGGCCGACTGCGTCTACTTCGCCCTGCGCAAGGTTCTGCCGCGCCGGCCCGATTTGCTCATCTCCGGCCTCAACCCGGGACCCAATCTCGGCCAGCAGGACGTCCATTATTCCGGGACGGTCGGCGCGGCCGTCCAGGCCGCCTTTCTCGGCCTGCCGGCCATATCGGCGTCCATGATTCCGGACTCCGCCGGGCGCTTCCACCTTCCCTTCGCGGCCGAAGTCGTCCGCCGCATCGCCGCCCGTATTCTGGCCGAAGGCCTGCCGCCGGGCATCGCCCTGAACGTCAACATCCCTCCGCCGCCCGTTCACGGCATCAAAATCACCAAGCTGGGCTGGAAGTTCTACGATCCCGAGATCATCGAGAAGAAGGATCCGCGCGACAACGCCTATTTCTGGATCGGCACGGGACAACCCAAGCAGGTCGGGGATTCCGACTCGGATGTCCGGGCCGTCGCGGCGGGCTGGATTTCGATCACTCCCCTGCATACGGACGTGACGGCCCACGACCTGCGCCGGAGCCGGCTTCTTCGCTCGCTGGCCGGGTCTTGGCCCGCCGGCTGACCGCGCCGAGCCTGGCCGGAGCGGATACCGTGCCGCAGGCCTGGAAACGGGAGAAGGTCCTTTTTAAGAGAGCCCTTTTTTCCTGTGCTTCAGGATCTCCAACAAGGCGGGCAGCAAAGAGATGAAGATGATGGCGATGATGACCAGGGAGAAGTTGTTTTTGATGAAAGAGATGTTGCCGAAGAAATAGCCGCCGAACGTGAACAAGGCGACCCAGCCGACCCCGCCGACGATGTTGTAGCTCAGGAAGCGGCCGTAGCTCATGCGTCCGATCCCGGCCACGAAGGGAGCGAAGGTGCGGACGATCGGAACAAAGCGGGCGATGATGATCGTCTCGGCCCCGTATTTCTCATAGAAGTTCCGGGTCCGGTCGAGGTAGGCTTTCTTGAAGATGCAGGAATTTTCCTGACGAAAGACCTTGGGCCCGATGATCTTACCGATCCAGTAGTTGGCGGTATCGCCCAGGATGGCCGCCGCCGCCAGGAGTCCGAACAGGGGCAGGAGCTTGAAGTCGCCGCGGGCGGCGAACGTTCCGGCCGCGAAGATCAGCGAGTCCCCCGGTAGGAACGGCATCACCACGACCCCCGTCTCTATGAAGATGACCACGAACAGGATGAGGTACGTCCAGATGCCCGCGCTCTGGATGATGGCGCTCAAGTGGGTGTCCAGGTGGAGCACGAAATCGATGAGGCCGGACAGAAATTCCATGGCGTCTCCTTGGCCGGGGATGCCGGTTTATACCCCAACCTCGAGGCCCTGTCAAACCGCCTTCCCGGCCGGACGGCCTCGCCACGGCCCCTGGATCTGATAGAATAGACGCCATGGATCCCGTCCTTTCCCGCATCGAGCGCGCCTTGGAGGCCTTGGCCGGCCGCGAAGCGGCCTGCGACCTTTGTCCCCGCGAATGCGGCGCGAACCGAACGGACGCCGAAGCGGGCGTTTGCGGCATCGGGCCGCGGGCCGGCCTGGCCCGAGCGCTTCTCCATTACGGCGAAGAGCCCGTCATTTCAGGCCGGGAGCCGGCGCCCGGACCGGGCTCGGGCACGATCTTCTTCACCGGCTGCAATCTGGGATGCCTTTTTTGCCAGAATTACCAGATCAGCTGGGAACGCCAAGGGCATCTCGTCTCCGACGCCGAGCTGGCCTCGGCTATGCTCGACCTGCAAGGGAAGGGGGCTCTGAATATCAACCTCGTTTCGCCGAGCCATGTCGTCCTTCCCGCCTTGCGGGCGCTGCGCCTGGCCCGCCGCGACGGCCTGAATCTTCCCCTGGTCTGGAATTCCAACGGCTACGAGAAGGAGGCCGTCGTCGAGCGCCTGGCCGGGATCGTCGATGTCTACCTGCCGGACCTCAAGTACGTTTCGCCGGAGCTTTCCGCGCGTTATGCGGGCGCCGCGGACTATTTCGATTGGGCCGGACCGGCCCTGCAGGAGATGTACGTCCAGCAGCCGGATCTTGTCCTCGATGAGAACGGAATCGCGCGGGCCGGGATGATCATCCGCCATCTCGTTCTGCCCGGCTGCACGGACGACAGCCTGGCGGCGCTGGAATGGATCGCGGGCCGCCTCTCCCCCGCCGTCGGTTTGAGCCTGATGAGCCAGTACCACCCCTGCCACCAGGCCCCGCCCGAATTGCAACGGGGCGTGCGCGCGGATGAATACGGCCGGGTGCTGACCCGCGCCGGGGAGCTGGGGTTCGAAAACCTGTTCGTTCAGCCCGACGTCTTCCCGGAAGACGGCCGTCTCGTCCCGGATTTCAGGCGGGACGAGCCGTTCCGCTGGAAGCCGGATTGAGCCGTCAGCGCTCGGCGACGAGACGGACGGAAGCGGCCAGGTCCGATTCCGCGAAGCCCAGGGCCGGCAGAAGCTCGCGTAGCTTGGCTTGGATGAGCTGGACGTTCTCGGGCCCCATGCGCAGCAGGTGCTTCTGGGGCACGCTCAAGCCTTCCAGCCGCGCATCGACGTAGGCGTAGACGGCGACCGTCTTTTCAACCTCGACCGGCGCCTCGACGATCGGAGTCCGGAGGAGCTCGTTGACCGCCTTGAGCAGGACGCGGTGAAAGTCGCCCTGGGGGTATCCCAGGTCCCGGTAGGCCTCGCGGATTTGGGACTGGAAGTCCCGGTAAAGCTTGGCGCAGCCGGCTACGCTGACGGAATCCAGAACGTCGGCCACGACGTTGTAGCGCTCGTAGGAAGCGGGATTGAGGAAGGTCTTGCCGTTGCGGCGAACGACCGAGAAGGGCGCCGCGAGGGTGAAAAAGTCCGCCTGGGGCCGAGGGCTCAAGCCGTTGGCCACGGCGTCCACGGCGGCCACGAAGCGCCGGATCAGGTTTCCCGAGCCGAGCCACTTCATAAAGACCGCATGGGTCGAAACGTCTCCGGCCAGCTCGCGCAGCAGCCCGTCGCTTCGGTCGAGCGGGATCGTGACCGCGCCGTTGGCCGGCGGCTCTCCGGACACGGGTGCGGCGGCTCCCACCGTCTCGGCCGCCGGGCGGCCGGGGGTTTCATCCGACCGGCCCCGATCGGCCAGGAACAGATAATAGACCCCGACCGCGGCGATCACGATGATCAGGATGATGATGGCCGTGCGGACGATTTTCTGGCTTTCTTCCATGGTCCGGCTCCCTCACTTGGTCTCGAGGCGTCGCGGCATCCTCATGCCCTATTCTCCGTTCCCCCGTCAATCCTTGTAGAGGGCGTCGATCAGCGGCTTGTAGGCGGCTTCGACCTTGGACCGCTTGACCTTGAGGGTCGGCGTCAGCTCCCCTTTCTCGATCTCGAAGTCGCGGTCGAGCAGGACGATCTTCTTGATCTTTTCGTAGGGGGCCAGGTTGGGCGTCGCCTTGTCGATCTCGGCCAGCAGGAAGCGGTTGATCCGATCGTCGGCCAGGAGCTCGGTGTAGCCCGGAGCCTGGATGCCGGCCTCGCGGGCGTGGGCTTCGATCTTGTCACGGTCGGGGACGACCAGGGCCGAAATGAACTTTCGCTGGCCGCCCACGATGACCGCGCTGGCGATGAACGGGTTCTGCTTGAGCATGTTCTCGATCGGCTGCGGCGCTACGTTCTTGCCGCCGGCCGTTACGATCAGGTCCTTCTTGCGGTCGGTGATGACCAGAAAGCCGTCGGCGTCGATGTGGCCGATGTCGCCGGTGTGGAACCAGCCGCCCTCGAAGGCCTCCTTCGTCTCGGCCTCCATCTTGTAATAGCCGCGCATGATGTTGGGTCCCTGGACGAGGATCTCCCCGTCGTCGGCGATGCGCACCGAAACGCCCGGGATCGGGCGTCCGACCGTGCCGAAGCGCATATGTTCGAAGGTGTTGCAGGCCACGACCGGGGAGGTCTCGGTCAAGCCGTAGCCTTCCTTGATCGGCAGGCCCAGGCCGAAGAAGAATTCGCCGATGTCCCCGGCCAGGGGGGCGCCGCCGCTGACGAAGAACTTGACCCGCCCGCCCGTTTTTTCCAGGATCTTCGAGAAGACCAGCTTGTGGGCCAGGCCGTGCTTGAACCGAAGGCCGGCCGGGATCGGTTGGTGATCGATCGTCCGGCGGCCCCAGTCCCGGCCGACCCTGGCGGCCCAGAAGAAGATCTTCCGCTTGAGCGCCGACCCGGCCAGGATGTTGTCCATGACCTTGCCATATAGCTTCTCGAACAGCCGGGGCACGCTGACCATGATCGTCGGCCGGACTTCGAGCAGGTTGTCGGCCACGGTCTCGGTGTTCTCGGCGTAGCCGATCGAGGCGCCCTTGTAGATGAACGCGAAGGTGCACATCCGCTCCAGGACGTGTGAGAGCGGCAGGAAGGACAGGATATAGTCGGTGGGGTTGAAGTCGTGCTGGGCGGCCAGGGTCAGGATGTTGTGGACGAAGTTGGCGTGCGTCAGCATGACGCCCTTGGGCACGCCGGTGGTGCCCGAAGTGTAGATGAGCGAGGCCAGGTCGCTCGGCTGGACGGCCGAGGCCATCCGCTCGAAGAGCCCGGGATCCTCTTTCTCCTTCTTCTCGCCGCGCGCGCAGACGTCGTCCAGGGTCAGGAACCCTTCCGGCGCCTCCGCCTCCAGCGTCACGGCGGTGGTTATGGCCGGCAGTTCGGCCCGGATGACCTCGAATTTGCGCCGCAGATCGGGGCCGGAACAGACGATCGCCGTGGCTTCTGAGTTTTCTATGATGTGCTTGACCTGGGCGGGCACCAGGGTCGGGTAGATGGGAACGGAGACGCCGCCCAAGCAAAGGTTGGCGAAATCGACCAGGGTCCATTCGGGCCTGTTTTCCGACAGGATGACGAGCTTGCGGCCCGGGCCGCAGCCGAGGCTCATCAGGCCGAGGGCGATGCCGCGGATGCGGCGGCCGAACTCCTTGGTCGGAATGGGCACATAGCGGCCGTCCCGCTTGACCTGCATGATGTCGGGCTTGTCGGGGTATTCCCGAAGGATGTGAAGGACGATCTGACTAAGGGTTTCGACCATAATTCGCTCTCCTGCTGTTGGGCAATGTGACCGCCGGGGTGACCGCCGGCCTGGTCTCATTATATAGCAGACCGAGGCCTCTTTGAAAAGCGCGTTTTCGGCTTCGAAATCCTTGACAGAGGGCTCGGGCCGGAGATAATCGGGAAGGAAAGGAAAGAGGACGCCATGCCGCTCATCGAAGTCCATATGCTCGAAGGCCGCACGGACGAACAGAAAAAAGCCTTGCTGGAGGCCCTGCACAAAGCCGTCCGGGATTCCATCGGCGCGCCGGCCGAGTCGATCCGGATCTGGATCGAGGAGTTCTCCCCCCGGGCATACATGGTCGCCGGCGTTCTGCACGCCGACCGCGACAAGTAAGCGTCAGCCCTCGCGCTCCAGCTCCGCCAGCCGCTGATTGTAGGCGGCTTTCTTCGTCTCGTGCTCGGCCAGCAGCGGCTCCAGCTCATCCAGGCAGGTGTC
>JAQULS010000126.1 GCA_028749235.1 Acidobacteriota bacterium
TCGCGAGTCGGGCGGCTACGCCCAAACGCTGGCCCGCGACCTGTCCGTCATCGACTACGGCAAGAACAAGCACGCCCACTACGGCTACGTGGGTTCGCTCCTGCTCAATCTCTATCTGGCCACCCACGATCCGGAAATCCTGGCTTGGGAAAAAGAGCTGATGGATCTTTCCTCCTCCCGCCAGGCGGATGAGGAAGGCTGGTGGCATGGCTTCCGGAACAAGCTCGACCGGACCTGGAAGATGACGCCGACGCTCCTCGACGGGCGTGAAGTCGTCTCCGTCGGCGCGGAGCTGACGGCGACGCTGGCCCTTCTTCGGCTCTATCATCAGTCCGGGGAGGAACGATATCTCAAGCTCGGGACGGGCCTGGCCGAGCGGCTCAACCGGTACGCTTTCGACTCCCGGACCGGCGCCTGGCGCGAGTTTCTCGAACGCAAGCCTCCCTATGGCCCGGCCGGCGATGCCGCCGTCTGGTGGTGGATCCAGATCTACGGATCTTTCCTGCAGCTTCAGATGTACCGGGTTACGGGCGACGAGAAGTACCTCGATGTCTTTCGCAAGAGCGAAGAGTTTTTCGAGAGCCGCCTGCGGGATCGCGAGATGGGCGGCGTCTACGGAGGCGTCAAGCTGGATGGGGGGCCGCTCAACGAAGGGCGCAAAGCTTCGGACGGGGAATGGCATACCTCCTACCATGAAATGGAGCACGCCCTCCTCAACTACCTTTACCTCAACCTGTATGTGCACCGGACGCCGGCCATCCTGCATTTCCGGCTGGATGGGCCGGGAACGCATTTCGTTTCGCTCGTGGATGACCCGTCCGTGACGATCGCCTCGGTCAAGATCGGGGGCCGGTCTTGGACCGGGTTCGATGCCCGCGCCCGTTCGGTAGTCCTCCCGGCCGGCCGCGGCCTGGAGGTCGAAGTGACGCTGGCCCCCGCCGGCGCGAGGCCATCTGGAGATGCCCAGCTTTGGCCTTCGATCGAACCGTTCCGATCCGGTGATCTCAAGGTCTCAGAGATACACCAAATTCACTATGAACTGAGCGGGAATCCCCAGGGCAAGCCGGTGATCGTCCTGCACGGCGGGCCGGGGGCCAAGAGCTCGCCCTACTACCGCCGCTATTTTGATCCCAAGAAGTTCCTGATCGTGCTCTACGACCAGCGCGGCTGCGGCCAATCCAAGCCCTTGTTCGAGCTCCGGGAGAACACCACGCCAGACCTGGTCGGGGACATCGAGAAGCTGCGAACTCACCTGAAGCTGGGGAAAGTCATCGTCTTCGGCGGATCGTGGGGTTCAACGCTGGGCCTGGCCTACGCCGAAGCGCATCCGGAATCGACGGCGGGGATCGTCCTGCGCGGCGTCTTCACCTCGACGCAAGAAGAGATCGAGCATTACTACAAGGGAGTGCGGTCGTTCTTCCCGGAAGCCTACGATCGTCTGGCCGGCGTGCTCGGCCAGACGCCCTCTCCCCGAGCGGTGCTGAAGCTCGTCCAAAGCTCGAACGAAGCGGAAAGAAAACGGGGCGACCGCGCTTGGGCCGTCTACGAGTTCAAGATCGCCGAGCTTCAAGCCCGCGATGCCGATGTCGCCCGGCTGATCCTGTCGCCCAACCTGGCCGAGACCATCCACTCCCTGGCCCTGATCGAGAATCACTACATGGCCAACCGGTGCTTCCTTGAGGAAGGACAGCTCCTGCGGGACGCGGCCAAGATCAAAGACATTCCGGCCGTCTTCGTCAACGGACGCTATGACATGATCTGCCCGCCCGTGACGGCCTATAGACTCCATAAGGTATTGCCCAAGAGCCGGCTCGTGATCGCCGAGGCCTCCGGCCACTCCCAGCAGGAGCCGGCCATCGAAAAGGCCCTGCTCAACGCCATGCGGGAGTTCGAATGAATAAATAAGGGTACAGTTACCTTTTTACCCTGTTTCTTTTCTAGCAACCGGAAAATAACTGGGGAAAAAAGTAACTGTACCCCTATTTAGTGACCGAATCGTAGGCGGCGAGCGTCTCGGCCGCCATCCGTTCGATCGAGTATTGCCGGCTCATTTCATAAGAGCTTCGCCCCATGCCGGCTCTCATATCGGCGTCGCCGGCCAGGCGGAGAATGGCTTGGGCCAGGGCTTCGGGATTCTCCTTGGGGACGACGAAGCCGTTGCGGCCGTCTTCGATCAGCTCCGGAATCCCGCCCGCATCCGTCCCCACGACCGGCAAGCCGCCGGCCATGGCTTCGATGATCGAACTGCCCAGGCCTTCCTCCCTGGACGACAGGACGAAGACATCCATGGCCCGCAGCAGATCCGCGTTGTCGCCGCGGTAACCCGGCAGGTGAATGCGGTCCGTCATCCCCAGCCGCTCCACCAGCGCCCGGGCGATTTCGAGAAGGGGCCCTTCGCCGGCGATGATGAAACGGCAGTGGTCGTCGGCCTGGACGACTTTCTCCGCCGCGGCGATCAGGTTCAGCGGGTCCTTGTGGGGTACCATGGCCATAAGGGATCCGATCACAAGGGCATCGGCCGGGATGTTCAGCTCTCCCCACAGGCGCTTCCGGATCCCGCCGTCCGGGCTCCGCTCGAAGGCCGCGAGATCGACCGCCGACGGAATGACCCGGATCTTCCGCCCGTCGACGCCGGATTCAGTGAGAATTCTTTCGATGGCCGCGGAAAGCGCGATGACCAGATCGGCGTTTTGGTATTTCCGGATCGAAGCGGAGCTTCCCCCCGGCCGGAAATCCACCCGCCGGTGGACGATCTTCAGCGCGGGGATGAACCGCCCGGCGAGATGGACGGCCGCGGCCGCGTGTCCCGTGTGGGCATGCAGGATCGGCAAGGTTCCGGGCCCGAGCCGCCGGATGACGGCCTTGATCCTGCGGGCCAGGAGGAAGGCCGAAAGGATGTCTCCCTCGAACAGAAAGGGGACATGGATGGTCTCGATCCCGAGCTTGCGGGCTTCCTTGTCCAGTGGAGAACGTGCCCGGCAGACGATGAAGCTCCGGCCGCCCAGCTTCTCCAGTCCCGTTGCGAGATAGAGGACCTGACGCTCGCCGCCCCGCAGGTTCCGGCTGTCATCGACGTGAAAAACAACCTTGTTCATGGCTATGCCTTGCGCCTCCGGCGGGCCGCGGCTTCCGGAGGCTCTATCGCGTCATCTCGCGCAGTGCCTTCTGCAGCCGGACGGCGACCGGACCCGGCGCGCCGGAGCGGAACGGCCGGCCGTGGATCCGGACCACCGGCGTCACTTCGGTCGTCGTGCCGACGATCATCAGCTCGTCCGCGCGCTCCAGATCGGCCTCGAAAATGGGCTCCTCGCCGAAGGGAATGCCGTGCTCCCGGCAGATCCCCAGAACGACTCGGCGGGTGATGCCGCCCAAAATGTAGTTCGTCAGGGGCGGTGTCACGACCCGGCCGGCGAAGACGGCGAAGAAATTGGTATGCGTCCCTTCCAGAACGGCTCCGTCCCGGACGAAGACGGATTCCCGGGCTTGACTCTCCCGGGCCGTCTGATTGGCCAGGACGTTGGCCGTCAACCCCACCGTCTTGATGTCGCAGCGGGCCCAGCGCGGGTCGGAGAGAAGAAGGATGTTGATGCCGTTCTCGATATCCTCCCGGTGCGGCGCAAACGGCCGGGCTGCGGCGTAGACCGTCAAGCCGGTCTCGGGCGGCGGGAAACAATGGGTTCGGGGAGCGGCTCCGCGCGTCACCTGGAAATAGACCGTGGCCTCGCCCGCGGCGAGCTTGTTCTCCTCGATCAGGCGCCCGGCGACATCGGCCAGGTAGAGGAAATCCGTCTCCTTGAAGCGCAGGGCCCGGGCGCCGCGGCCCAAGCGGTCCAGGTGAGCCCGGGTTTCGAAGAGCCTGCCTTCATAGGCCCGGACGACATCGTAGATGCCGTCCGCGAAGAGAAAGCCGCGGTCGTCGGGCGAGACGGCGATTTCGTCCTTGGGCAGGTACCGGCCGTTCCAATAGGCGATCATCGGTGCTCCCTTAAACCGAAGAGCTCCTCGGCCAGCTCTTTCCGGCCGAGAATTTCCTGGGAGGAATAGGGGATGAGCTTGTGGCTTTCGAGCCCGGCGCGCAGTTCCCGCCAGCGCGCCTCGGCCCGTCCCTTCTTGATCTTGTCGGCCTTGTTGGCCACTACGACGAATGGCATATCGGTCGCCTCCAGGGCCCGCAGCATCTCGAAGTCGTTGTCCGTCGGGCCCACCACGGCGTCGATGATCAGGACGACGCGCTTGGGGCGGCAGCCGGACTTGAACAGGTACCAATCGATCAGGCGGTGGAGCTCGCGCTTCTTTTCCAGCGAATGCTTGGAGTAGCCGTAGCCGGGCAGGTCGAGCCAGTATTGCCGCTCGACGGCAAAAACGTTGATTTCCTGGGTCCGGCCGGGGAAGGAGCTTGTCCGGGCCAGGCCCTTGATCCCGGTCAGGGAGTTGATGAGGCTGGATTTGCCGACGTTGGAGCGCCCCACGAAGGCGATCTGCGGCGTGCCGTCGTCGAGAAGCGGATCGGGCCGGACGATGCCCTTGAGAAAGCGGGCGGCCAGGGTTTTCACACCGACATCATAGCAGATTCGCGGGGGAAATCGCGATTGACTTCCATCCCGGCCCGGCCGTATTCTCGGCCCGTGGCGGGAGAGAGAGACGAAAACCCGATGAAACCTCGATATCGGCGCATGCTTCGCGGGATGAAAGCCAAGACGGGCGTCTCGGCCGGCGATCCGGCCGTCCTCTGGCATCTTTACATCCTGAAGTGCGGCGACGGATCGTACTACACCGGAGTGACGACGGATATCGAGCGCCGAGTCCGGGAACACCAGGAAGGCAAGGCCTCCCGCTACACCCGGACGCATCTTCCGGTGGAGCTCATTCACAAGGAAACGTGCGGCAGCCGGCCGCTGGCGTTGTCCCGTGAATGTGCCGTCAAGTCCTTGAGCCGCGAAAAGAAGGAAGATCTGGTCGCGGGCGGGGCGAAGCCGAAGTATCGGAAAGCCGCCCGGACCGCCCACAGGCGCAAGCGATGAAAGCCCGCCGGGAACGGCTTTGGATCATTCTGGGCGCGGCGGCCTTCGGCCTGCAGGCCCTGTTCGGCCGTGATTCCGCCCTGGCCGAGAAAGTCTATTCGCGGGGCCTCTTCGTCGCCTTCCGATGGGGCTGGGATTACACGTTCGGGCTGGCGCCGATTCCATGCCTCTATCTTTTTACCGCCGCCCTGGCCCTATTCTTGGGCTTCCGCTGGATTCGCCATCTTACGCGGCCGGGAAACAAGATGCGCGTGCCCGCCCTCAAACGGGCCGGCCGGTTCCTTCTCGCCGCGGCCGGTTGGGCCGGACGTTTGGTCTTCTTCTTCTATCTCCTCTGGGGCTTCAACTATAACCGAGTCGGCCTGTCCAAGCAGATGGGCATCGAGCCGGCGCCTCTGACCCGGGCGGATCTGGCGAATGAAACCGCCTGGGCGTCCTCGATCTCGGCCGAGGCCCGGGCCGCCGTTCCGGGCGCCTCATCGAACGTCCTCGGCAAAGACGCGCTCCCCTCCGGCCTGGAATCGGTCCTGCGCGAAGCCATGACCGGGATCCTGCGCCAAGCGGGCTATCCCGCTCCCGGCCGGGTCAGGGTGAGGAGCTTCGTTCCCGGCGGCTGGATGATGCGCTTTTCCAGCACCGGGGTCTACATCCCTTACTTCGGGGAAGCCTATACGGCCTCGAATCTCCTGCCCCACGAAAAGCCCTTCACCATGGCCCACGAAATGGCCCACGGGTTCGGCATCACGGACGAAGGGGAGGCCGGCTTCCTGGCCTTCCTGGCCTGCCGCGCCGCGGCCGATCCCATGGCGAGATATTCCGGCTGCGTGGGCTATTGGGAATACGCGGCAGGCGAGCTGGCCCGGGTCGATCCCCAGGCGTTCCGGGCGCTCTGGGCCGGGTTGCCGGGGGGGATGAAGGCCGATGTTCGGGCGGCGGAGCTGAACGCGGCCCGCTTCCGGGGCGTCATCGACAAGGTCAGCCGTAAAGTCTACGGGAAGTATCTTGAGTCGCAGGGGATCGAAGACGGAATAAGCAGCTATTCCCGCTTCGTCGGACTGGTTGCGGCCTGGAAGCGTAAGAACGCCGGAACCTAGCCCATCGCCGGCCGACCGCCTTCGGCCCGGCCGGGGGCCGGGGACCAATCCGGGCAGGCGAACTTATAGTTCTCCATCCGGGTCATGATGTTGTATTTCAGGCACTGGCCGATGAACGGCTGGGTTTCCTCGAACCAGCGGCACGAACCGCAAAACTTCTTGGGCCTGCGGACCGGTATGTTTTTCAATCCCAACCCCCCTACGACGGTCATTCTAAATAGTTCCATTCCGGCTGTCAAGGCGCCGGTCCCGGCGTTCGAGTCGCATGAACATTTCCGCTTATTCATGCTATATTTGGAAAGCCCATCCCGGGCGAAAGAATCGTGATATGCCTCTTCTGGACGCTCTTCCCGCTTCGATCGACGAAAAAGCCTTCCGCCGCGCCCTGCGCCTTTCCGAGGATGAGGGAGGCGCGGCCGCGGCGGCCGAGATTCTGGGCGCCGCGGTCCCTCTGCTCCGGCCTCGGGCCTACTTCCGCGATGACTTCGTCGACGCCCGGGACATCGGCGGCGTCACGATCGGCGGCCGGGCCTTCCGAAGCCGCGTTCTTCGCGCCAACCTGGACACAATCGAGCGGGTTTTCCCCTATCTTCTGACGGTCGGGGGCGAGTTGGAGCGGGCGGCCGCGGCCCAGGACGACCTCCTCCGCCAGTATGCCTTCGAGACGGCCGCGGATATGGCGATTCATGCCGCGGGGGCCCGGCTGGAAGCTCATATACGCCGCGTCTTCGGAACGGGCTCGTTGTCGGCGATGAGCCCCGGTTCGCTCACGGACTGGCCGCTCGAGGAGCAGGGCCCTCTCTTCGCTCTCCTCGGCGATGGCGCTGAAAAGCTGGGCGTCCGGCTGACCGAAAGCTTCCTCATGGTGCCGCGCAAATCGGTCTCGGGCATCCTCTTCGCCTCCGAGGAGGCGTTCACCTCGTGCGCCTTGTGCCCCCGGCCGCGCTGCCCCGGGCGCCGGGCCGCCTTCGATCCGGAGAAACGGGCGGCTTTCGGCCTCGAAGACTAGCGCGACGTTATCAGATTGCGCTTGCGCATCTCCTCGACCGCCGGTTTCCAGCCTCCCGGCGCGGCCCACAGGTAATAGGAAAAATACCGCCGCGTTTTCTGGAAGATCGGCACCCAGGGCTGGAACTCGGCGTAGTAGTGGTTCGACTCGCCGTTGGAGGGATGGTTCATCCACATGTGAAGGAACTCGGGCTCGTTGACCGGAAACGCCCCGACGAAGGCGATGTCCTCGGCCTCGTCATAGCCCGCGTTCCAGCCCTCGACCGGATGCAGAACCCGGCCGAAATACTCCTCCGGCCTCATCCGGAACTCCGACAGGCCGCCCTTCTCCGGCACGACGAAGAGATCCTCGGTTCCGTGGCGCTTGCCCAGCTCCAGGATCGGCTGCGGGCCGAGCATGTTGAGCTCGGGGTTGATGAAGTCGAGGGCGTAGCGGATTTCGACCAGGGGCGAGTCGCCGTAGAGGGTGAAGATCTTCTCCAGTTGGTTGCCGTAGTAGTCGGCCCGCATCCGGACACGGACGAGCGGGCCCTCGGCCTGGAGAACCTCGGCCTTATAGACCTGGTGCGTTTCGATGCTGGCCTGCCCCAGGAAGTCCTCGAACCCGCCGTAGGGATAGAAACCGCGCTCCCGGAACGGCCGCCGGTCGGTGGCCGTCTCTTTTTCCGGCCAGAGCTTGAAGAGGACGTTGTCCTCCTTGGCCTTGACCGTGTACTCGATGACCCGGGCTCCCGTCGCCAGGAGAACGGCCCGGACCTTGGCGTTCTCCAGCCGGTATTCCATGACCCCGTCGCCGTTCAGGTCGACCGGGGTGCAAACGGCGCGGCCGGCCGCGGCTTCGATCCCGATTCGGCTCCTCGCCTCGGACCCCAGAGCGGTGACGACGGCTTCGTATCCGCCGGGCTTGAGCGGCAGACGGACCGGCGTCTCGCTCCAGCCGTCCGGCGGAACGGCGGCGGTGAAGCCGCGCTCGAAGACCTTGGCGCGGTCGCCGCCGGCGCGATAGACCGCGACCCGGAACGGGACGGCGGCCGCGTCGGCGAAGTTGTGGATGGAAACGGGGAGCTCCAGCGCCGGCGATTGGCCGTAGAGAAGCGCGGGCACGGAAATCGCGGGCGGCAGATCAAGAACGGCCAGGGTCCGTTTCTTTCCGTCCGGCCAGCGGTACTCGACCAGAATCGGGTTGGTCCGGCCCATCGCCTCCTTGGACGGGGCGAGCCGGAAAACCTCCGATGTTTCGCCCCCCGGCTTCAGGAAAACGGTTCGCGTCGCGTCCCCGGCCAAGGCGATCTCCGGCGCCGGGCGGATCGCCAGCGTCCCCTCCAGGCTCGCGTTCCCGGCGTTCGACAGCCGGACGGTCAGCGCGCGTCCCCGGACTTCGGCCGCCATCTGCACGGCGTCGCCGAAATAGCCCGCCAGGAGGACGCGGTCGAGCCACAGCATCTGAAGCGCGGACCTGTAAAGGCCGGGCCCGAGCATCTTGCCCATGGGCAGGACGCCCGCTTCTCGCCGTTCGAGGATGGCCCGCCACATCGTCTCGCGGGTGAACGGCTCGCCCTTGGGCGTGAACAGGATCATGCAAGCGGGCGCTTCCTCGCGGATCATCCCCGTCTGGAGGATGAACGGGACGTTCTCCTCGTCGATCTGCCTCTTGTTGCCCTCGATGGCGATGACGCCGTCGTAGGCGAAGCGGTCGCATTCGGCGGCGAAGACGGGCCGGAAAAGATACCCGCCCCGGTCCTTGACGAAGGCGAGCCACTCCTCCTCGGTCGGCATGTCCTGGATCTTGAGACCGTCCCAGTCGCGCAGCCCGAAGGCGAGCGTGCCCAGGCTGTGGGTCGCCTTGCCCGTCCCGACGTCGGTGACGACGTCCAGGCCGACCTTGCCCAGCCATTCGGGAAGCTGCGGTTGCAGGAGAAAGTCCATATAGCCGTCGAAGGTGAACCAGTCGTTGCCCTGGTTCATGCCCTGGGCGATGACTTCGAGCGGATGGCCGGGGAAGCAGGTCACGCTGTGAAGAAGCGTGCCCGTCCCGAACCAGCCGCGGTGGAGGTCGAAGCGCGCCAAGACGGACGCCGTGTCGGCCAGCAGGGAGGCGAACCGGGCGCGGCCCGGGGCGCTGTCCGAGAGAACGACGAAGAGGCGGCGGGGGCCGTCACGCAACAGGAAGGCCCGAACGGGCGCGTAATCGGAGGCCCGGGCCTGCCGTCCCGCGGCGGGAGCGGCGGCGGGAGCCGACGCGGCCAGGCGCCGGCCGAGCTCGGAGGAGAACGGCGCGGAGACGAGCAGGGAATCCTTGGCTCCGGCCAAGGCGCTTTCGAGCGCGCCGAGGGCCGGATTCTCGAGCGACCGGACCGGTCCCGCGGCATAGGCGGCGAGAAATCCCTCTTCCATATCCAGCCCAGCCAAGCCCAGCTCTTCGGCCGTGTCCCGCTTGGCCTGGGCCACGGCGGCGGCCGGATCGAGAGCGCTCATCTGGAACAGGTTGCCGTATTGGCTCCGGGTCCAAGCGATATCGTGCCAGTAGTTGGTGTAGCCGCTGAACCGGCCGGGTGCCGAGACGAGGGCCGGCCCCGGCACCGGAGCCGCGGCGGCCCGGAAGCGGTCCAGGCGCCCGCCTGGAGCCGCGGCATCCTGGCTTACCGGGGACAAGGATGCAAGGGCCGTGGCGGAAACGACCACGAGAAGGGCGGGCAGGATGAAGCGGCAGGTTCGCGGAGCGCGCATGGCGGGTTTCTCCTCGGGGAAGCGATGGCGAA
>JAQULS010000127.1 GCA_028749235.1 Acidobacteriota bacterium
AGGCCGGAGCCCTTCCGGCCGGCATCAAGTACCTCGAAGAACGGACGATCGGTCCTTCGATGGGCTCGGATTCGATCAAGCAGGGCCTCTTCGCCGGGCTGGCCGCCATCCTTGCGGTGATGATCTTCATGATCATCTATTACAAGCTGTCGGGCATCAACGCCGTCCTGGCCTTGATCCTCAACGTCGTGGTGCTGCTCGGGGCCCTGGCCTACTTCAAGGCCAACCTGACCCTGCCCGGCATCGCCGGCATCATCCTGTCCATCGGCATGGCGGTCGACGCCAACGTCTTGATCTTCGAGCGGATCAAAGAGGAGAGGGCCATCGCCAAGAGCGTGGGCAGCTCGATATCGGCCGGGTTCAGCAAGGCCTTCTCGGCCATCTTCGACTCCAACCTGACCACGATCATCTCGGCCGTCTTCCTGTTCCAGTTCGGCACCGGGCCCATCCGGGGCTACGCCGTGACCCTGACCATCAGTTTGATGGCCAACCTGTTCACCGCCGTCTTCGTTTCCCGGGTCATGTTCGACCTGGTCATTCCCAAGACCGCCAAGAAACTGAGCATCTGACATGGATATCTTCAAGAAAACCCCCTCCGTCAACTTTATGAAGTACAGGTACATCGCCCTGGCCGTCACGGCCGGAATCGTCCTGGCCGGCGTCTTGAACATTTTCGTCTTCAAGGGCCTCAAGCTGGGCGTAGACTTCGGCGAAGGCACCATGATCCGGGTCGCTTTCAGGACCCCCGTGAAAATCGGCGACATCCGCAACGATCTGGCCGCGATCGGCCTGGGTGGAAGCTCCATCCAGCAGACCGGAGAAAAGACGGCCGACAGCGGGCGCGAATTCCAGATCCGGAGCGTCGAGGTGAGAAACACCAAGGACGGCGTTTCCGACCTGGAAAGCCATGAAGCCTTGAGCAACAGGATCATCGCAGCCCTGCGCGGCAACGACGGCCAGGCCGAGAAGGCCCAGGGCCTGCGCGACCTCAACGGGCTCGATGCCAAGACCCTGGCCGCCCTGCTCGAGCCCGTCTTCCTGGAGCGCGCCCCGGGCTTGACCGAACAGATCCTCGACCTGCGCAAGAGAAGCCACGGCATCTTCGCGGACTACGCCGAACTGGAAAAAGGCGGCGTCCCGGCCGAGGTCGTGACCTTCCTCAAGGGCAAAACCTACCTGGGCAAAATGAACGTCGTCAGCCGCGAGAGCGTCGGCCCCCAGGCCGGCGCGGACCTGCGCAAGAAGGCCGTCCAGGCCACCATCTGGTCGCTCCTGGGAATGCTCGTCTACATCGCCCTCCGCTTCAAGCTGGCCAACGGCGTCTCGGCCATCTTGACCCTGACCCAGGACGTCCTGATCACGATGAGCCTCTATTCCTTCTCCAGCCGCGAGATCAACCTGCCCATCATCGCCGGCATCTTGACCATCGTCGGCTTCTCGATCAACGATACCATTGTCATATTCGACCGCATCCGGGAGAACCAGAAGCTCAACCGCAGGCTGCCGCTCATCGACATCATGAACCTGAGCCTCAACCAGATGTTGGGCCGGACCATCATCACCTCGGGCACGGTCTTCCTGACCGTCATCGCCCTGTTCCTGTTCGGCGGCAAGGTCATCAACGACTTCGCCTATCTGATGCTGATCGGAACCATTGAAGGCGTCTATTCGACGATCTACTTGAGCTGCCCCATCGTGCTGTGGTGGACGAAGTGGTTCCCGGCCAAATCCTCCGGCAGGAAATAAAGTTGCGGCCGAGACTTGCCAAGGAAAAGCTTTTCTTTTATACTTATCCACTGTCTCGGTACATCATCACCCTAACATATGAGGTCTGACATGGCTGAAGTGAAGAAGCCGGGTTCCTCAGCGAAGGCAGCGATTCCCGATATCTTCAGCGACTCGATTATCGTCGCCGAGAAGAGCAAGGGACGAAAGGCTCTCGCCTTCCCCATCGCTTTCCTTCTCCACGCCTTGCTTATCGTCGCGCTCGTCGTCATCCCGCTGATGTCGGCCGGCAACCTGCCCAAGATCGAAATCACCAGCGCATTCCTCGCTCCCCCACCGCCCCCGCCCCCGCCGCCGCCGCCGCCGGCCAAGAAGGCCTCCAGCTCCACGGCCAAGCGGATCAAGCCCGTCCAGGCCTCGACCTCGTTCGAAGCCGGCAAGCTTGTCGCCCCCGTCGAAATCCCCGACCAGATCGCCGAAGAGCAGATCTCCGACATCGGGATCGAAGGCGGCGTCGAGGGAGGCATTGAGGGCGGCGTCATCGGCGGCGTCCTGGGAGGCGTCGTCGGAGGCGTCCTGGGAGGCGTCGTCGGCGAAGTCGAAGCCCCCGTGCGGGCCATCGGCGAGATCCGGGCGCCCAAGCTGGTCAAGGAAGTCTCCCCGTTGTACCCGGAGATCGCCCGCCAGGCCCGGGTCGAGGGCGTCGTCATCCTGGAAGCCCAGACCGATATCTACGGCCGGGTCCAGAACATCAAGATCCTGCGGTCCATCCCCTTGTTGGACCAGGCGGCTAGCGACGCGGTGCGCCAGTGGGTCTACGAGCCGATGATCATCAACGGCCGGCCCCGCGGCGTCATCTTTACCGTCACCGTCCGGTTCACCCTGAAGTAAGGACGCAAAGCTCACAGCTTTCGATAAATTTTAAAGGAATCTAAGGAGGTACGTCGATGCAATTTGGTCTCTTAGAAATGTGGCAGTCGATGAGCGCAGTCGCCAAGATTGTGTCCATCCTTCTGATCTTTCTGTCCATTATTTCCATCTACTTCTTCATCGAGCGGAACCTGTTCTTCCGCAAGGCCCGTTCCAAGTCCCGCGAAGTGGCGCCCAAGCTGGCCGACATGCTCAAGTCCGGTCAGATCAAGGAAGCCCTGGCCCTCGCTACCAAGAAGGAAAACGAAGCCAGCCACCTGGCCCGCGTGACCGCCGCCGGCATCACCGAATTTTTGAGCGGCAAGGAATCCGGACTGGGCTTCGAACAGCAGATCGAAACCGCGTCCCGCGGCTGCGATCGGGCCGCCTCGATCTACAACCAGGAGCTGAAGCGCGGCCTGCCCCTGCTGGCCACGATCGCCACCTCCGCCCCCTTCATCGGCCTGTTCGGCACGATCACGGGCATCATCAACGCCTTCCGCGGCATGGCCCTGACCGGCTCCGGCGGCATCGGCGCCGTAGCTTCCGGTATCGCCGAAGCCCTCGTCACAACCGCTTTCGGAATCCTCGTTGCCGTCATCGCCCTGTGGTGCTATAACGCCCTGAACACCAAGACCGAAATCTATGACGCGGAGATGTCCAACACGGCTTCCCAGGTCATCGATTTCTTCGTCAGAAAACAGGCTAAGTGAGCTCGCTCTTGCGAGCCTGCGTTTTTGAGGCAATGCCATGAGTATCTCCATTCGCAAGGGGCCCGAAAAGGCTCACGCCGAGCCCAACGTCGTTCCCCTGTGCGATGTTCTGCTCGTCCTGCTGATCATCTTCATGGTCGTCACGCCCCTGGTCCAGAAGGGTGTCGACGTCCGGCTGCCCGCGGCGATGAACGCCACGAACATGCCGGACAACCCCGAAGTCGTCGTTTACCTCAAGAAAGACGGCACAATCTACCTGAACTCCGACAAGGTCACCAACCTGGAAGCCCTTCAGGGAATGCTGGAAGAGGAGTTCCTCACCGTCACCGAGAAGAAGCTCTATCTCAAGGCGGATGGGGAGCTGCCTTATGGGACGCTGATCGACCTGTACGAGAAGATCCGCGCGGCCGGGATCGAGAATATCGCCATCATAACGGAAAGACGGACGGAGAAGGGATAATCCCCCTTCTTCTTTGGTTCGGCAGCGTCGTCCTACCGATCTCTCTTCGGGGAGGTCGGTAGGGCGGCGGCCCGTCTTTGCGAAAAGACCCTCCGTCCTTCTCTTCTTATCCCCCCCTCTTTCCCCTTCCCTTAACCGGAGTTCCGCTCCGATTCGTTCGCCTTCCCGAACCGGTATCCCGGGCGAATCATCTCGGTATATTCGTCGGCGCTCCGTCGTGATCTAGGCGGGCTTTCGGGCTCCCGATGATGCCCTCGTTTTCCGGTCCAGGGTTTCGTTCATGCTTCCCGTCCGGTACCCCCCCAAATCCATCGTCACATACAGATACCCCAGCTTTTTAAAAGCCGGTTCGATTTTCCCCCGCAAATCCGGGGAGATCAAACGGCCGAAATCCTCCGGGTTGACTTCGATCCGGGCGACATCGCCGTGGTGCCTAACCCTCAATTGTCCGAATCCCAGCCCGCGGAGGACGTCCTCCGCCGCCCCGATACGGAGCAGGGCCTCCGGCGTGATCGGCGTGCCGTAGGGAATGCGCGAGGCCAGGCAGGCCATCGACGGCTGGTTCCACGTCGGAAGGCCGAGCTTCTTCGACGCGGCTCGGATATCGGCCTTGGTCAGGCCTGCTTCGCGCAAGGGCGAACGCACGCCGAGCTCGGCCGCCGCCCTCGCTCCCGGGCGATAATCGGAGCCGTCGTCCGCGTTCTGGCCGTCGACGACGAAGGCCCTCCCCCGCTTTTCGGCCATGGCCCGGAGCCGCATCATCAGCTCCTTTTTGCAGTAATAACATCGCAGGGGCGGATTGGACGTGAACGCGGGGTCGTCCATTTCCGCCGTTACAATGACCTCGTGGGCGACCCGAAGCCGCCGGGCCATGTCCCGGGCCTCCCGGATTTCGCGCTTCGAATAGGTGGGCGATGACGCGGTCACGGCGGAGGTCCGGGATCCCAGGACCTCCGCGGCGACGGCCAGAAGGAGAGTGCTGTCGACTCCGCCGGAAAACGCCACCAGGACCGATCCCATGTCCTCGAGAATCGAGCGCAGCCGGGCCAGCTTCGCGGCCGTCCCGGTCTTTCCTGCGGCCTTGCGATGCGGCATCTTATTCTCGGTCATGGAACTCTCCTCCCCCAGCCGCCGATCAAGCGAAGCAGGGCCGGCACGATCTCCTTTTCCGGCACCTTGGCCAAAACCCGCCCCGACTTGAACAGGGTTCCCGTTCCTCGGCCGCAGGCGACGCCGAAGTCCGCTTCCTTGGCTTCTCCCGGCCCGTTGACCATGCAGCCCATGACCGCGACCGTGAGGGGGCGGTCCACGCCGGCCAGGGCCTTGTCGATCGTGGCCGCGATTCGCGCCAACGCCGTCTCGGAGCGCCCGCAAGTCGGGCAGGATACGACATTGACGCCCCGCCTGCGCAGGCCCAGGGAGCCCAGAATCCGCCAGGCCACCCGGACTTCGAGCTCGGGCGGCGCGGTCAGGCTGACCCGGATGGTATCCGCCAAGCCTTCGGCCAGCAGAAGCCCGAGGCCCACCGCGGACTTGACGGCGCCGTCCAGAGGCCCGCCCGCCTCGGTGATCCCGGCGTGGAAGGGATAAGCGCATTGGCCGGCCAGAAGGCGGTAAGCCTCGACCGTCCTCGCCACATCGGATGCCTTGAGAGATATCTTGATGAGCCTGAAATCGAGATCCTCCAGGATGCGGATATGCCGGAGGGCGCTTTCGGCCATGGCTTCCGCCGTCGCCCCACCGTGGCGCGCCAGCAGATCGCGTTCGAGCGAACCGGAGTTGACCCCGATCCGGATGGGCACGGAGCGCTCCCGAGCCGACCGCACGACCGCCTCGACCCTTTTCCGGCCCCCGATGTTGCCGGGATTGATGCGGAGCCCATCCACTCCCTTGGCCAGGCAGGCTAGGGCCAGCCGATGGTCGAAGTGGATATCCGCCACAAGCGGCAGGCGCGTTCCGGCCTTGATCCGGCCCAGCGCTTCCGCCGCCTCCGCGTCCGGAACGGCCAGCCGGACGATCTCGCAGCCCGCCCGCTCCAACCGGCGGATCTGGGCCAGGGTGGCGCGGACGTTCCGGGTGTCGGTCTTGGTCATGGACTGGACCGAGACGGGAGCGCCGCCGCCGATCCGCACCGGCCCCACGGCGATTCCGACCGTCTCGCGTCGGGCGCATTTCAGCGTCTGGTTATTCATATCTTGATCGATTATATCAGAAACGAACGGGCTCGCCGACACGCTTACCCGCATTTCTTTGATGCATCCCCCATCTCCGGGGGATGCTCAGGCGGCACGACATACCGTCCTTTGGGACGGTGCACCGTACCGTCGGCCCCGGAAGATGGGAGCCGTTATATCCCGGTCCGCGTCAGAACGGCCAGAGGCTGTTCCAGCCGTTCGGCAGGCGTTTGACGATGTCGTTGAGCAGAACGAAGCCTATCAGCACGACGAAGATGACGAATCCTATCTGCATCCAGATCTGGCGGGCCTTGGGTCCCAAGTCGCGCCGGAAGATCCCCTCGATGATCAGGACGAACAACTGGCCGCCGTCCAGGACCGGGATCGGGAAGAGGTTGAGAATGCCGAGCTGAAGGCTGATCAGGGCGATCCAGCTCATCAGGGCTATGAATCCCATCTTCAAGGCGGCGTAGGAGAAGTTGGCGATCTCCAGCGGGCCGCCGATCTGGCGGGCCGAGGTCTGTCCGGTGACCAGGTTCTTCAGAAAATCCACGACCAGGAAGACCAGCTTCTTGTTTTCCTTGTAGCTCTCGCCCAGGGCGCGGCCAAAGCCGAACTTCTTGACTTTCGACTCGGCCGCCTGCATGACGCCGATCTTGCCGACCTTGCCCTCCCGGCGCGGAGTCACGGTCAGGGCCTTCTCGGCCCCCTCCCGACGGACGGTGAACTGAAGCGGTACTTCGGGATGGCTTTCGAGCGTCCGGATAAACTTGTAGAAATAGACCGGCTGGCCGTCGATGGCCAGGATGACGTCGCCGGCCTTCAGCCCTCCCCTTTCGGCCGGCGAGCCCGGCGTCACCATGCGGATCTCGGTCAGAACCTTGCCGTAGAACCCGGCGTAGCCCATGTCGTATTTGGTCCGGCTCTCGGTCGTCATGGACACGGGCATCTTTTGGCCGTCGCGCCGGATGTCCAGCCGGAGCTCCCGTTCGGGTCGCGTGCCGACCGCGATCTCGACGTCGTTCCAGGTCTTGACCGCGCGGCCGTCGATGGCCAGGATGACGTCGCTCTCGCGCAGGCCGGCCTTTTCGGCCGGCGAGCCGGCGTCGATCCAGCCGATGTCCGGGGCCTGGTCCTGGTAGACCGGCACCGATACCCCGACCATGTTGATGCCGGCCACGATGGCCACGGCCAAAAGGACGTTCATGACCGGGCCCATGACGATGATCAGGAACCGCCGCCAGCGGGGCTTGGCCCCGAAGTCGTCCGGCTCGAGCCGGCGGCCGGGCTCAAAAACGCCCTCGCCCAGGAACTTGACGTACCCGCCCAGGGGCAGAAGGCTGACCCGGTAATCGGTATATCCCCGGCGAAACCCGAACAGGCGCTTGCCGTACCCGAAGGAGAAAACCTCGATCCGGACGCCCATCAGCTTGCCCATGAAGAAATGGCCGAACTCGTGGACGAAGACAAGCACGCCGAAGACGATGACGAAGGCCAGAATGGTCCCGAGCAGATTAATCATGAAGAGTCCTTTTGGCGATGATGCGGGCGGCTTCGGCCCGGGCTTCCCGGTCCGCCGCGAAGACCGCGGCCAGGCCGGACGGCTCCGTCCGCCGATGGCGGCTCATGACGTCCGTCACGACGCCGGCGATGCCGCAGAAGCCGATGCGGCCGGCCAGGAACGCCTCCACGGCGATTTCGTTGGCCGCGTTCAGGGCTACGGGCGCCGTGCCCCCGGCGTCCAGGGCCGCCCGGGCCACGCCCAGGAGAGGGAAGCGCTTCTCCTCCACGGGCAGGAATTCGAGCTTCCCGACCGAGGCCAAGTCGAGCGGGGCCGGGGCCGAGGGGCGGCGGTCGGGGTAGGTCAAGGCATACTGGATGGGGATGCGCATGTCGGTCGGCCCCATCTGGGCCAAAACCGAGCCGTCCCTCATCTCCACCAGGGCGTGGACGACGCTTTGGGGATGGATAAGGACGTCGAGGCGGGCCGGTTCGATGTCGAAAAGCCAGCGGGCCTCGATGAGCTCCAGTCCCTTGTTCATCAGGGTGGCCGAGTCGACGGTCACTTTGCGGCCCATCCGCCAGCGAGGGTGGCACAGGGCCTGGCTGCGGGTTCGGGTCTTCAGGCGCTCGAGCGGCGTGCGCAGGAAGGGTCCTCCGGACGCGGTCAGGATGACGCGGCGGACCAGTGCGTGATCCCGGCCGGACAAGCATTGGAAAACGCCGCTGTGCTCGGAATCGACGGGCAGGATCGCGGCGCCCGAGCGGGCGGCCGCCCGGCGGAGAAACGGCCCGGCCGTGACCATGGATTCCTTGTTGGCCAGGGCGACGGTCTTCCCCGCCCGGACCGCCGCCATGGTCGGGCGAAGCCCCGCGATCCCGGTGATGGCCGAGACGACGAGTTCGGCGTCCGGTCGGGCCGCGGCTTCCTCCGCCCCTTCCGGGCCAGAAGCAATGGCGACGCGGATACCGCCGAGGAGAGCCCGCAGCCGGGATTCATCCTCGGGCCGGGCCACGGAGACGAAACGCGGCCGGAACTCCGCGACCTGGGCCGCCAGGCGCGCCAGGTTGGCGCCCGCGGCCAGGGCGATGATCCGGTAACGGCGCGGCTCGCGCCGGACGACATCGAGGGTGGAGAGGCCGATGGAGCCGGTCGAGCCGAGGATGGCGATTGGCCGCATCGGCGTCACTTCCAAAACAGCCGGACGAAGTAATAAAAGAAGGGAGCCGCCAGCAGATAGCTGTCCATCCGGTCGAGGAATCCGCCGTGCCCGGGCAGGAGATTGGACGAGTCCTTGACTCCCACGGCCCGTTTGAAAAGGGATTCGAAAGGATCGCTGATTTGGGCCGCGGCATGGACCAGAACGCCGCACGCGGCGGCGGCCGCGATGCCGACGGAGGGGAAAAAGAGCGCCCGCGCGGCCAGCGCGCCGGCCAGGGCGGCCGCCAGGCCGGCCGCCGCGCCTTCCCAAGTCTTATGGGGACTGGCGATGGGCGTCATCGGGTGGCGGCCGAAGCGTTTGCCGATGAGGAAAGCCCCGGTATCCCCCATGAAGATGACGACGAGCAGGAAGAGGATGCCTTCGCGGCCGTTTTCGATCCGGATCCAGTACAGGAAATTCATGGGCAAAGCGACGTAGACGGCCCCGAACAGGGTCAAGGAGACGGCCGAAGGAAAGACGGCCAGCTTCTCGACCGTGTTGAACGAGATGACGCAAGAGATGTCGCAGGCCAGAAATCCCAGGAAAAGGGCCAGGGCCAGGGAGATTTGGGGGCAAATGAAGGAAGCGCCGATCAGGCCGGCCGTGGCCAGGCCGACCAGCCTCTGGGGGCGCAGGCGGCGGCGCCGGGCCAGGTTGTAGAATTCCCATAAGGCGATCGCGATAAAAACCTGGATGAGGGCGAAAAAGCTCCAGGCCGGCGCCCATACGATGACCGACAAAAGCGCGGCCAGGAGGCCGATGGCCGTGGGGACGCGCTGGCTGTCGCTCATCGAACCGTCCTGACGTCGCCGAAACGGCGGTTGCGGGCCTGGTAGTCGACGATGGCCTGGAAGAAATGCTCCTTGCGGAAATCGGGCCATAGGACGTTCGTGACCCAGATCTCGGCGTAGGCGATCTGCCAGAGCAGGAAGTTGGAGATCCGAAGCTCGCCGCTCGTCCGGATGAGCAGGTCGGGATCCGGCAACCCGGCGGTATAGAGATGCCGGG
>JAQULS010000010.1:0-20940 GCA_028749235.1 Acidobacteriota bacterium
AGGGATAGTCCCAGAATTGCGATCAGCGCTTTCTTCATGCATTCCTCCTCGGAACACGTTTTTGCGGCGATGGGGAACTCCCCTCGTCACGACTTTTAGACGAAGCCGCTAAAAATTTTCTTCCATTTTATTGTTTGCCTATACGACTGAAATGATTGCCGTTACAGGCCATAAACAAATTTTCGACTTTTTCCTAAACGTTGAAGTATGGAAGCCTGATCTATTTGCTTCCTATCTAATCGGGGAAGAGCCGATAGGCAACGGCTTAAGCCCTCCCTTAGCCGATCTTGACCGTTCCCTTGACGACGCCGCCGCGGGTCGAGGACAGGGTGACTCCGACATCGCCCGCCGCCGGCTTGGTCATCTTGACCTTGAACTTGACGTCCTTCCTCTCCCCGCCTTGCAGGTACCCGATCTCCTGCCGTATCCGGTCGACGATCTCGACCCCGGCCGGCAGGCTGACCGCGACGCTGTCCGGCCGCACGATCTTGATCCTGTCGGCCATTTTGAGGGCCGTCGGGAGATAGCCTTGATTGGCGACGGTCACGGTCAGCTCGTAAACGTCCTTTTCCTTCTTCACCGGCTTGAGCCCGCCGCCCAGAATGGAGAGTCGTGGCAGGGATTTATACAGGAACAGGTTGAATTTCGCTTCCTTGACGATCCATTCCTCGAGCAGCTCCACCGGCGGATTCTGGCTCCAGAACTTCGGGTTGAAGCCGCCGATTTCGACTTCGCCCAGGACGGGATGGTTGAATTTAGTCCAAGGCTTGAAATACCGGCCGCCGAGATTCTCGTCGATGTAACGGAGCTGCTCAAGCGTCGTCACCCGGCCGTCGCCGTCATAATCCTTCAGACGGCCGCCGTTCCACAGTTCGTCGCCGTACCAGACGGCGCCGTAGGAGAGATAGCCGAAATCGGGCGAGTGCCCGAAGAGGGGAGAGCCCCCCGGCGATTCGGCCCCGGAAGAACCGGCCATTTCGGACCCTTCGCCCCGCTCGCCGCCTCTCTCGCCGCCCGAGCCAGCGGCCGGAAGACCGCCCGCCGGCGGCGCTCCCGCGGGGGCGCCGCGGTTGAGGCGATTGCCGACGGAGTAATCGTAATATGTATCGCCGGCCCGTTCGTACCCGGTCAGCTTCTTGCCTTCCTGGTCGAAATACCGGTAGATCTTCAGATCCTCCGGGAACATGGCTTCGTCCATCTTGCTCGTGGACGGCCCGTGCAGGAGCATGGGCACGCTGGTGTCCATGGTCTGGACGACCGAGACGTTGGGATGCTGGAGGAGGAACAGGACGACGTATCGCGTCTCGGGCTCGGACAGCGGATACTCGCCCGCGCCGCCCTGCGTCCAGCCGCGGCCGGTCAGGTCCTGTCCGGGCATCGGCCGCCAGTTCTCGGGATAGTTTCGGTGCAGGTCCAGGCCGCCGATGCCGTCCTCATTGACCCGTCCGTCGCCGTCGTTGTCGATTCCCTCGGATTGGACGGTGTAGTCGCCTTTGCCGTCGGTCGCCCGGATCATGGCCCGTCCGGTTTTGTCGGCGGGGTCGATGATCAGCGTGCCTTTGCCCGGCTCGACCTTGCGGCGGACCTGCAGGATGAAGCCGTCGCCGTCCAGGTCCTCGGGCGGATCCTCGTCCAGAAGGCCGTCGCGGTCGTCATCGTACGGACGCACCGTGCTGCGCAGAGACTGGGCGGTTTGCAGGTAGAGTTCGGATCCGTCGGGATTGTTCTTGACCCGGACATAGAGCGTCCGCGTATCGACAAGGCCGGTGATCTCCGGGTCCCGGCCGTACCCCATCAGGATGTGGTGGGCCAGCCAAAGAGCACTCTCGGCTGCGGTGACCTCGCCCGCGTGACGGTTGCCTTCGACGAACATCGCCGGCTTGTCCGTGTCTTTGCCGGTGGACTTGTTGGTGATGGTGATCTGCCAGATGTCGCGGCCCTCGAAGCTCTGGCCGACCGAGTAGAGGTCGACGAGATTGGGGTAGTCCTTGGCCCACTGCCGGAGGATGGCGGCTACCTCGTCGTAGGTATGATAGTGGAGGAAGTCCATCGTCCCCGGCGTCTTGGGCTTGACGAAGGCGTAGTCCGCCTTGGGAAAGAAGCTGGCGCCATGGCGGACGCCGCCCACGATATAGGCCTTGGTCGGGCGCGGCTCGAAGCCGCCGCGCGGAAAATCCTGGGCCGAGACGGCCGCGAGCAGGACGGCCGCCAGGCCGCCGAAAGCGATGATTTTGGTTAGTTTTTTCATGCCGGAGACACCTCCGCGAAAGATGCCCCCGAGCATATCCGGCGGGGGCGGGCAAGTCAATGGCGGCCGTTGACATAAAATCCGATCGGAAGAGTCAAAATAAAAATGGAACCTTTTGCCCGGGTCCATCGTCTTAAGGTATGGAAACGAAAAAATGAGAACAAAAGAAAGGAGAATGAATATGAAACTCATTCGCAAGATCGGAATTTTCGCCGTCGCCCTGATGTTGAGCCTGGTCGGGTTCAGCCTGATGGCCTCGCCGACCCTGAGCATGCTCCAGGCCTACCACATGGAACGGGTCGAAGCGGCTCCGGTGACGATCGACGTCCGCGGCTGAGCCCGTAAAAGCTCTGGCGCGAATGGCCTTGAACCGGGAAGGAAGGGCGGAAGCCGGGATGGCGGTCATGTCGAGGATGGACCGAGACACCCACCGGAACACCGGCCGCCCGGCCCGCCCCATTCCCATCCGATAGATCCCCCAGGACGGCGCTAGGAGGCTTTCCTGGGGGATTTTTTTTCCCGCCGACCGCCGGCCGGCGTGAGACAAACCACGGCCAGGCAGGCGATGGCGCCGCCGCGGCCGATCGTTCCGGTGCCCTCGTTGGTCTTGGCCTTGATTCCCAGCCGGTCCGGACGGAGCCCCAGCCGCGGGCCCAGGACGGCCTTGATGGCGGCGGCGTGCGGGCCGATCTTCGGCCGCTCGGCCACGACGACGACGTCGACGTGGCGGACTCGAAGCCGCCGCTTCTTCAGGACGGCCATGACTTCGTCCAAAAGCGCCAGGCTGCGGACGCCCGCGGTGCGGGCGTCGGTGTCCGGGAAAAGCGTCCCGATGTCGTTTTCGCCCGCCGCGCCCAGCAGGGCGTCGATGACGGCGTGAACGAGGACGTCGCCGTCGGAATGCCCGAGCAAGCCCTTGGCGTAAGGGATCTCCACTCCGCCCAAGTAGAGCGGCCGCCCCTTGACCAGGCGATGGAGGTCGTATCCCAGTCCGACTCTAGCGTCCAAGGCCGGCCTCCGCCATCATTAAGTCGAGGGGCGAAGTGATCTTGATGTTGCGGGGATCGCCGGGAACGACGGCCACGCGAAGGCCCAGGCGCTCGACCAGGGCGGCCTCGTCGGTGCCGGAAATCCCCGCCTCGCGGGCCGCCTCCAGCGCCCGCCGCAGGATTTCGGCCGTGAATCCCTGCGGCGTCTGGATCCGCGCCAGCCGATCGCGGTCGATCGTGCGGACGACCCGTCCGGCGGCGATCTCCTTGATGGTGTCCTCGAGCGGCAGGCCGGGAACGGCCGCACCCGCGGTCACGGCCGCCTCCAGGACGCGATCGATGAGATCCTGGGTGACGAGAGGCCGGGCTCCGTCGTGGATGAGCACGATGTCGTCCGGCGCGGGCTTGAGGGCGGCCACCCCGTTGGCCACCGAGTCCTGACGACGCTCCCCGCCCCTCACCACGGCGGCGATCTTGGGATAGCGGGCGGCGGCTTCGGCCCCCCGGGCGGCTTCGCCCATAACGAGGACGATGGCGTCGACACGCGGGTTGGCTTCGAAGGCGGCCAGGCTCCAATCCAGGACCGGCCGGCCCCGCAGCGGGGCGAATTGCTTGGGACCGCCGAAACGCCGGCCCTCGCCGGCGGCGACGATCACGGCGCCGACCCGGGCCATGGTCAGTGGTCCTCGTTGTAGCGGCCGAAGATCATCTTGCCCACGGTGGTCTGCAGGACCGAGGTCACGGTGATGTCGATCGTCTGGCCGATCCAGCGCCGCGAGTTGTCGACCACGACCATCGTTCCGTCGTCCAGGTAGGCCACGCCCTGGTCCTTCTCCTTGCCTTCCTTGATCAGGAAGACGCGCATCGTCTCGCCGGGCAGGACGACGGGCTTCAGGGCGTTGGCCAGCTCGTTGGCGTTGAGGACGGTCAGGCCGCGCAGCCGGGCGACCTTGCTCAAGTTGATGTCGTTGGTGACGATCGTGCCGTCCATCCTCTTGGCCAGCTCGATCAGCTTGGAGTCCACGTCCCGGACCTCGGGAAAATCCATCTCGGTGATGATGACCGAGACGATCTTGGATTTCTGGAGATGGTCCAGGATGTCCAGGCCGCGCCGGCCGCGCTGGCGCTTGAGCCCGTCCTGCGAGTCGGCCACCAGCTGGAGCTCCTTGAGCACGAACTGGGGCACGACGAGGGGCCCTTCGATGAAGCCCGTATCGCAGAGATCGGTGATGCGGCCGTCGATGATGACGCTGGTGTCCAGGATCTTGTAGCCGCGGCCGGGGCTCTTCTCCTTGAAAAAGCGGAAGAGGTAGGCCGGGTCCAGCCATTCGGATTTCCGGGTTCCGACCAGGAAGCCGATATAGGGCATGATCAGCAGGAAGATGATCCGCAGAAAGCGGGCCGTCACGGAGCCGGTCGCGACCGAAGCGCCCACCACGCCCAGGCCCCAGCCCAGGACGACGCCGGTGAACGTGCCCACCATCGAGCCCCAGATGATCTTGAACGGCGTCCTGCGGATGCGCGTCTCCAGGAAGATGACCAGCCCGGCCAGGAGGAGCCCGACCGCGGCCGCGAGGCGCGGCTCGAGCCCGAAGGGCGGGAAGAAGTATCCCGCCGCCGTCGCCAGAATCACGATCAGCAAACGAAAGATCAGAATGCCCATGGTGAGGCCTCGTCGATGATCGGCCAAGCGGTGTTCATTATATTATAAAACCAGGTCGACGGCCTTTTGGACGGAGGGGACGCCGACCAGCCGGATGTCGGGCCGGCCTTCCTTTTCCAGGCCGGCCAGGTTGCCCTGCGGCAGGACGACCGTCTCGAAGCCCAGGGCGGCGGCCTCGCGCACGCGGGCCGCGGCCTGGCCCACGGACCGGACTTCACCGGAGAGCCCGACTTCGCCGAAGGCGGCCAAGCCCGGCGGGGCGGGGCGGTTCTTGAGGCCGGAAACGACGGACAGGACGATGCCCAGGTCGGCCGCCGGCTCCTCGATCGTCACCCCGCCCGCCACGTTGAGATAGATATCCTCGCCGGCGAAGCTGTAGCCCAGCTTCTTCTCCACCACGGCCAGCAGCATCGCCGTCCGGAAGTGATCCAGCCCGACCGACATCCGGCGCGGGTTGCCGGCGAACAGGGTCGACGAGACCAGCGATTGGATCTCGATCAGCAGCGGCCGCGAGCCCTTGATCGTGACCGTGACGACGCTGCCGGGCTCGTTGAGCGGGCGTTCCTTGAGGAAGAAGGCGGAGGGGTCGGGGATCGGCTGCAGCCCGACCGAGGTCATTTCGAAGATGGCCAGCTCGGAGACGGGGCCGAAACGGTTCTTGAGGGCCCGCAAAACCCGGTGGCTGTGGTCCCGCTCGCCCTCGAACAGCAGGACGACATCGACCATGTGCTCGAGCGACTTGGGCCCGGCCAGCGACCCTTCCTTGGTGATGTGGCCGATCAGGAAGGCCGGCACGCCGTTGCGCTTGGCGTAGCGGAAGACCTGGTTGGCGACCTCGCGCACCTGGCTGATCGTACCGGGCGCCGAGCTGAGTTTGTCGGAATGGACCGTCTGGACCGAATCCACCACCAGCGCCTGCGGCCGCAGCCGCTCGGCCTGGGCCAGGATCCGCTCCAGCCCGGTCTCGGCCAGCAGGAAGAGCCCGTCGCCGGCCGCCCCCAGGCGGTCGCCCCGCAGCTTGATCTGCTCCAGCGATTCCTCGCCCGAAACGTAGAGAACGGTCGCGCCCTGGCCGGCGAAGTCGCGCGAGACTTGCAGGAGGAGAGTCGATTTGCCGATGCCCGGCTCGCCGCCGATCAGCACCAGCGAGCCCATCACGACGCCGCCGCCCAGGACCTTGTTGAACTCCTCCATCCCGACCCTGACCCGGGGATTGCGGGTTTCCTTGATGTCCTTATAGGCGATCGGCTCGGCCGGGGCGAAGGCGGCGTTTTCGGAGGCCGCCCCGGCGAACGGCGCCTCGACCAGCTCCTCGACCAGGGTGTTCCATTCGCCGCAGGCCGGGCAGCGGCCCATCCACTTGGGGGTCTGGGCGCCGCAGGACTGGCAGACGAAGACGGCCTTGGGTTTGGCCACGGCTCACTCTTCGTCGCGGCCCTGGGCCCGCTGGATGAGGGCCCGCACCGCGGCCTGGTCGGTATTCTCGAATTTGGCGTACTTGTCCCTGAAAGCGACGTAGAAGGCGTCGGTCGGGCCGTTGCGCTGCTTGGCCACGTCGATGAGGGCGATGCCCTTCCAGGTATCGTCCTTGAGCCGGTCTTCCTTGGACATGTACTGTTCTTTCCGGTAGATGAACAGGACGACGTCGGCGTCCTGTTCCAGGGCGCCCGATTCGCGCAAGTCCGAAAGCTGGGGCCGGGGCTCCTTGCGCCCCTTCTCCGGGGCCCGGCTCAACTGGGAAATGCCGACCACCGGAATGTGCAGCTCCTTGGCCAGCTCCTTGAGGGAGCGGGAGATGTTGGCCATCTCCTGGTTGCGGTTCTCGAACCGCTCGCCGGCCCGCATCAGCTGGATATAGTCCAGGAAAACGATGTCCAGGTTGTGCTCGAGCTTTTGGCGTCTGGCCTTGGCCTTCATTTCGGTCAGCGACAGACCGGGCGTCTCGTCGATGAAGACGCGGGCCCGGGACAGGCTCTCGGCGCTCAGGCGCAGGTGATCGAGCTCGGCCTCGCCGATGAATCCGGAGCGGGCGTCCTGGAGATTGACGTTCGCGTCGGCGCACAGCATGCGCATGGCCAGCGATTCTTTGGACATCTCCATCGAAAAGAAGCCGACCGAATAATCCGTCCGCAGTCCGATGTGCTGGGCGATGTTCAGGCACAGGGCCGTTTTGCCCATGGACGGTCGGGCGGCCACGATGATCATCTCGTCCCGCTGGAATCCCAGGGTCAGGTTGTCCAGGTCGAGAAAGCCGGTCGGGATGCCCGTCACTTTGCCGCCGCGGGCGCGATGCTCCTCGACCTGGGCCAGGGCGCCTCCGGTGATGTCGCGCAGGGGGACGAAGCCGCGCTTGATCCTCTGCTCGGAGGCGTCGAAGATGGCCGCTTGGGCTTCGCCCAGGAGATCGTCGGGGTCCATCTTCTCCTCGAAACCCGACTGGATGATGCGGGCCGAGGAGATGATGAGCTGACGCAGAACGGCCTTTTCCTTGATGACCCGGGCGTAGTATTCGACGTTGAGGCTGCGCGGCACGCCGTCCACCAAAGAGCCGATATAGGACGCGCCGCCGACCTCGTCCAAAAGGCCGGCCCGGCGGAGTTCCTCATTGAGACTGAGAAGCTCCACCCCGACGCCCTTCTCGATCAGGACGATGATGGCGCCCAGGATCTTCTTGTGGGCTTCCTTGTAGAAGTCGTCGGGCGCGATGATCGACAGGACGATGTTGAGGTTCGCGTTCTCGATCAGGATTCCGCCCAGGACGGTCCGCTCGGCTTCGGGGCTGTGGGGCAGCGTCTTCTTCAAGAACATCAAGTCGAGTTCCACGGCCCCTCCTTTCACGTCCTCGGCGAAAACGCGCCGGCGAAAAAAAGCCCCGTCCTCATCACCGGCAACGGCGCCGGCGATGAGGGCGGGGAGACATGGCTTAAACTTCGGGTTCCGGTTTTTCGGTCGCGGATTTGCCTTCTGGATGAGGGCTCATCGGGGCGACGGCAGGGCCCGTCGCGGCTTCGTCCTCTTCCTTGACGATGTGGACCTTGATCTCGGCCCGGTCGTCGTGGAAGATCTTGATCGGAACGGCGTACGCGCCCAGCCGCTTGAGCGGCTCGTCGAGGACGATCTTCTTCCTGTCGATATCGAAGCCCAGCTTGTCCAGGGCGTCCTTGACGTCGGAGGCGCTGACCGAGCCGAAGATGTGGTCCTTCTCGCCGGCTTTGCGGGCGAAGGTCAAGACGACCTGGTTGAGCTTCTCGATGACGGCCTGGAAGCTTGTCCGCTCGGCCTCGAATTTCTTCTTCAGGGAGGCCTGTTCGATCTCGATCATCTTCAGGTTGGAGGGTGTGACCTCCAGGGCCAGCTTGCGGGGGAGGAGATAGTTGCGGCCGTAGCCGGGGGCGACGTTGAGGATGTCGCCCTTGCGGCCGACGCTTTCCACGTCCTGTTTCAGAATGACCTTCATGGTCCTCTCCGCTCAGCTCTCGACGTAGGGCAGCAGGGCCAGATGGCGGGCCCGCTTGATGGCCTCGGCCAGCTTGCGCTGGTGGAAGGAGCAGGTCCCGGTGACGCGGCGGGGCGAGATCTTGCCCCGATCGGGGATGTACTTCTTCAGGATGTCGGCCGACTTGTAGTCGATGAACTTGACGTTCCGCTGGCAAAACCGGCAGAATTTCTTCTTGGGGGGGAAAAACTTCTTGTAGCCTCCGCGTTCCGGGCGATCGTCGCGGCGGTCTCTGGGTCCGCTTGTCTCGGGCATGTCAGGCCTCCTCTTTCTTCGTTTCCGCCGGGGCCTCGGCCGCCGCGGCCTCCCCGCCCTCGACCGGCTTGGGCTTGGCGTGCGGCTTCTTCTTGCGGCGCATGTTCTGCTGCGTTTCCTTGGTCAGGGTCAGATAGCGCAGGACCGTGTCCAGCTGGCGGAACCGCCGGGCCAACTCGGCCGGGATGTCGGGGCCGCCCTCGTAGTGGAAGAAGTAGTAATAGGCATCGTGGAACTTGCCCAGGGGATAGGCCGTCCGGCGCTTGCCCCACTTGTCCACTTTGACTATGGTGCCCTGCCGATGGGCGATGACCTCGGCCATCTGTTGGACGACGGCTTCGGCCTCCTCTTCGGTCAATTGGGGGGAGAGGAGGAACCCCGTCTCGTACTGCTTCATCGCGTTCTCCTTATGGTTTAGCAGCACTCGCGCTCCGCGCAAGTACAAGGAGCAGGACCGTCCGGTCCTTATTCTTCAGGGCCGCCCTGGGGCGGCCCCGTGCATTCAATTATAGTCGTTCATGGCCTTGTCGATCCGCCCGGCCACGATCAAGTCCAGGGCCTCGACGGCCCGGTCCAGGGCTTCGTCCAAGGCCTTGCGCTCGGCCTTGCGGAAAGGCGTCAGGACGAAGTCGGCGATGTCGGCTTCGGCCGGGGCCGGCCCGATGCCCAGGCGCAGCCGGGGAAAGCCGGTCGTGCCCAGGGCGGCCACGATCGAAGCCATGCCCTTGTGCGTCCCGGCGCTGCCCTCGCGGCGGACCCGGAGGCCCCCGAGCGGGAGATCGACGTCGTCGTACGCCACGATGAGGCGCTCCGGATCGAGGGGCAGCCCGGCCACGATGGCCTTGACCGACTGGCCGCTCTCGTTCATGTAGGTCTGGGGCAAGGCCAGCAGGACCCGCTCGCCGCCGAGCCGGCCTTCGCCGGCCTTGGCCAGAAAGCGGTTCTTCTTCAGGCGCACGTCCCAAGCCTCCGCCGCGCGCTTGACCAGCAGGAAGCCGGCATTATGCCGCGTCCCTTCGTAACGGCGGCCGGGATTGCCCAGGCCCACGACGGCCCACAAAGGTCACCCCTTCTCCTCTTCCTTGTCCTTCTCGGCCCGCTCCTTCTTGATGACCTCGGGCTCGGCCGGGGCGGCGCCTTCGACGCCTTCGACGCCTTCCTCGACCGGCGCGGCCTCGACCTTTTCTTCATGCGGCACCTGGACCAGGGCGATGACCGTGCCCGGGTCGGTGATCAGCTTGATGCCTTCCGCCAGCGGGATGTCGGAGGCCTTGAGCGACTGGTGGATATGGAGCTCCGAGACGTCGACGGTGAAGCTCTCGGGGATGCGGGCCGGCAGGCATTCGATGGCCAGCTCGCGGGTCATGAAGTCGATGAACCCGCCCTCGGTCTTGACGCCGACGGCTTCACCCAGGAGCTCGATCGGCACCTGGACCCGGATGACCTTGTCCATGGCGATCTGGATGAGATCGGCGTGGAGGACTTCGTCCGTGGTCGGATCGATCTGGACGTCCTTGATCATGACGTCCCGCTCCTCCGCGCCCAGGGCCACCCGGAAGAGGGTGTTCAGGCCCAGCTCGGACTTGAGGATCTGGATGACGTCCTTCTTGGCCAGGACGAGAGGCACGCTTTCGACGCCCTCGCCGTAGAGGATGGCCGGGAGTTTGCCGGATTGCCGGATGCGGTAAGACGCGTTCTTGCCGAAGGCGTCGCGCTTTTCGCTGGGGATGACCAGGCTCATGAGTGTTACTCCTTAGTCGAACAGTGAGCTGACGGAACTGCGCTCGTTGATCCGCCGGATGGCTTCGCCGAACAGATCCGCCACCGAGAGGGCCATGATCTTCGGGCAGCCCTTCCCGGCATCGTTCAAGGGAATGGTGTTGGTCACGATCAATTGCTCGATGGGCGAGGCTTCCAGGCGGGAGATGGCCGGGCCCGACAGGACGGCATGGGTGGCGCAGGCCAGGACCCGCGCGGCCCCGGACGTCACGAGGGCTTCGGCCCCCAGGACCAGGGTCCCGGCGGTGTCGACCATGTCGTCGTAAAGGATGCAGGTCTGGTCCTGGACGTCGCCGATGACGTTGAACACTTCCGCGACATTGGGGCGCGGCCTGCGCTTGTCGATGATGGCCAGCTTGGCTCCCAGCTTCTTGGCGAAATGCTTGGCCCGGCCCACGCCGCCGGCGTCGGGGGAGACGACGGTCAGGTTGCTCAGCCCGAGGCCGAGCAGGTGGCGGGTCAGGACGGGGACGCTGGTCAGGTTGTCCACCGGAACGGAGAAGAAGCCCTGGATCTGGGGCGAATGAAGATCCATGGCCAGGATGCGGTCGGCGCCGGCCGCTTCCAGCAGGTCGGCCATCAGCCGGGCCGAGATCGGAACCCGCGGCCGGTCCTTCCAGTCCTGCCGGGCGTAGGCGTAGTACGGTATGACCGCCGTGATCCGCTCGGCCGAGGCCCGCTTGAAGGCATCGATCATCAGGAACAGCTCCATCATGTGGGAGTTGGCCGGATGGCAGCCGCTTTGGACGATGAAAACGTCCTCGCCGCGCACGTTCTCGTCGATGTAGTAATGGATCTCGCCATCGCTGAACCGTTCCAGGACGCTGGCGCCCAGGGGCTTTTTGCCGTATTGGGCGATTTCCTGGGCCAAGGGGAGGTTGGAGCTCCCGGCGAAGATCTTCATGGGCCTTCCTCTATCGTCGAATTCGTCGCTTATCGCCTGGTACTGGGGCGGGAGGATTCGAACCCCCGAATGGCGGGTCCAAAGCCCGCTGCCTTACCACTTGGCGACACCCCAGCCTCGATATCCGGCCAGCCTTGCTCCCGGGTTACGGTTTCCAGGAGGAGGCGTCGGCCCGGCCCGGCCGCAGCGGCCAGGCATTCGCCGGCCGCGCTCCGGTCGCGGAACACTCCGTAAACCGCCGAACCCGACCCCGTAACCAGGGACAATTCGGCACCCCGGACCTGGAAAAACCGCTTTATCTCTTGGAGCTGAGGATAAAAGCGAAAGATCGTCCCCTCGAGGTCGTTCTCAAGTGACCCGATCTCTCCGGTCTCGAAAAACCGGCTCATTCTACTGTCTTTAGGTTGCGAAGTCAAGGCGGGACCCGGTTCGTCCAGGGAGCGGTAGATGAGGGGCGTGGGGACGGGAAAGTCGGGCAGGGCCAGGACGACAAAGCGGCGCTCGAGCTCGGGCAGCGGCGTCAGGACGTCGCCGATTCCCTCGCCCAGGCACAGCCCGCCGGTGAAGAAAAACGGCACGTCCGCGCCCAACTCGCGGCCCAGCCGGCCCAGCTCGCCGGGGCCGAGGCCCAGATCCCAAAGCCGGTTCAGGCCGAGCAGGGTCATGGCCGCGTCCCCGCTTCCGCCGGCCAGGCCGCGCCCGGCCGGGATCCGCTTCTCGACCCGGATCGAGGCGCCGCGCCCGGTGCCGGTCCGTTCCCGCAGGAGACGGGCCGCCCGAACGACCAGGTTCGTCTCGTCCCAGGCGACCTCGGGGTCGTCGCCCGAAACGGCCACACTGAGGCCGGGCGCCGCCTCGATGGTCAGGCTGTCGTGCAGGCTGATCCATTGAAACAAGGTCCGGATGTCGTGGTAGCCGTCGGGGCGGCGGCGCACCACTTCCAGGCCGAGGTTGATCTTGGCGAAAGACTTAATCCTCATCGCGGAGGAGCCTCTGCATCTCGGCCCCGGTCAGCCGGACGAACGAGAGCGGGATGGCGGCCGGCTGGAGCGCGCCGGCCCCGGCCGGGATATTGAACGAAAGTCCCCGCACGGTCAGCGCGCCCGATCCGTCCGCGGACGCAAAGACGATCTTGCGGGGGATGGGCCGGCGAGGAAAGAATTCGTCCACCCGGAAGGAAAATCCTTCCCGGCGGCCGCCGCCGATCCGGCCCTGGCCGTCGCGGGTCAGATCCCAACCCACGGGCGCATCCGGACCGGCGGCGGAAGCCCAGCGTCCGCACAGCATCCCGGCCATTTCCGCGACGCTCAACGGGAAGCCGAGCCCCGCGGCGAGCACCTCGGTCCGGGCTCCGGTCCAATAGGCCCTCCGGGAAGGGACGATGAGAGTCGCCGTCTCGCCTTCGATCATGACGCGGAAGATCGTCCGGTTGAGGGGATCGAGCGCTTCGAGGCTGGCCCGGCCGGGCGGTTGGAGAAGAAACGCCAGGCGGGCCCGGCCCGCGCCGCCGGTCCGCGCGAGGCGGAGGGAGGCTTCCCCCCGGATGGATTCGATGCGCTCGGGGATGGGGCCGAGAATCGGCCGCCCCGTTCGGCAGGCGGCCGCCAGCAAGAGGATCGCGGCGCCAACGGCGAAGCGGCCTTTCAAGGGTCGGTTTCTCCCGCCGGGGCGCACGGCGTCAATCGAGCTTGAAGCCGTAATCCTCGGCCTTCTTTTGGGCCTCGGGCGAGCCGTCCTTGCCGGGCGCACCCGGCGTTTCCAGATGGAATCCATAGTCCGCCGTCTTGAGGTTCTTGCGCCGCTCCAGCTTGGCGGCCTCGGCTTCACGCTGCATGCGCTTGCGGCGAAGGATCGGGTAGAACGGAGACTTGAGCTTCTTGCCGAAGCAGGACAGGTTGGGATTTCTGACGAGCAGGATGATAAAGAGCCCGAAAATGATCAGGATGCCGTAAGCGCCGATATTCATGGCTTTATCCTCGCCGGCGGGGCGTAAGCGGTCGCAGGCGCGGCGGCGTCAGTCTTCCTGGAACTCCGGGATCTTGCTGCGTTCTTTGTCCCGGCCCATCTGGAATCCGACGAAGAACGCCGACGTCACGACGATGGCGGTTAAAAAGGTGCGAAAGAAGGCTTTCATCGCGAGTACCCTGGCGTATTGTAGCCGAGAGGGGAAGAAACGTCAACCTCGGCGCTCACCTCTGTCTCCCCTTGCCCTAGTTCAAACCATTGCCTTGTTGTATACATCCGCCGCCCCCCCAGGTTTTGGAATCGACGCGAAGAAGTTTGATTTTTGAGGCGGCGGCTTCTATATTGAAGCGGGAGCGCAACCGTGAGAACCATCCTGCCGTTCGTCTCGCTTTTCGTCCTTTTCGCCGGTCTGGCCCTGGCCCAGGGCGTCCGCAAGCCCGTCTGGGCCGGCCAGTTTTATGACGCCGACGGCACCCGCCTGGGTCGACAGATAGAGGGCTTCCTGGCCGCCGCCTCGCCGGCCCGACCGGCGGGTACGATCCGGGCCTTGATCGTCCCGCACGCCGGCTACGACTATTCCGGCCGGATGGCCGGTCTCGGCTACAAGCTCGTCCAGGGCTCGGACTACGAAACCGTGGTCATTCTCGGCCCCTCGCACCGGGTCGATTTCCGCGGCGCCTCGATTTGGCCCGACGGCGCTTTCGCGACGCCTCTTGGTGAAGCCGCGGTCGACTCGGAGGCGGCCCGGGAATTGGCCAAGGCCACGGGGTTCCGGTTCGTCCCCGAAGCCCACGCCCAAGAGCATTCCGTCGAAGTCCAGGTGCCGTTCATCCAGAAGGCCCTGCCGAAAGCCCGCATCGTTCCCATCGTCCTGGGCCGGCCCGAGGAGTCCACGATGCGCGCCCTGGCCGCGGCCCTGGCCGGGCTGGCCAAAACCCGGAAGATTCTTGTCGTCGCCTCCACGGACATGTCCCACTTCCTCCCGCAAAAGGACGCCGCGGCGGCGGACGCCGCCACGATCGCCCTGGTCTCCGGCCGCAAGACATCCGCGCTCCTGCGGCTGGTGGAAAGGGGAGAGAACGCCCTTTGCGGAGGCGCCGGCGTGCTGGCCGCTCTTTACTACGCCGAGCGAATCGGGCCTTCCGCCGTCGACATCCTCGGCCGTTCGGATTCGACCGAGGGCGGCGGCCCCGACGACCGCGTCGTGGGCTACTTCGCGGCGGCCGTCACGACGGCCTCCGAAGCGGCCGGCGGGGAATCCGCCGGGCCCGCGGCCGGCCCGGTCTCCGGCCCCCGGATCGCGGAGGATGAATTTTCCCTGTCGGCGGGGGAGAAGAAGGACTTGCTGGCGCTGGCCCGGCGGACCCTCCTCTCCTTTCTCCGGGATGGGACGATCCCGCCGCACGGCCTGACGAATCCGCGCTTCGAAGAGCCCCGCGGCGCCTTCGTCACCCTGACCAAGAACGGCGAGCTGCGCGGATGCATCGGATACATCGAGGCCGTCATGCCCCTGGTGGACACCGTCCAGCGCTGCGCGGTCCATGCCGCGTCGGAAGACCCCCGCTTCCCTCCGGTCGCCGCCCGCGAGCTCAAGGACCTGGCCATCGAGATCTCGGTTCTGACGACGCCGCGCCGGATCGACGATCCCAAGCTCGTCGAGGTCGGCCGGCACGGGCTGATCATGTCCCGCGACGGCCGCCGGGGCCTGCTCCTGCCGCAGGTGGCCGTCGAGTACCGCTGGGGCCGGGAGGAGTTTCTCGACCAGACCTGCCGCAAGGCCGGCTTGCCGGCGGATGCCTGGAAGAAAGGGGCTACGATCGAGGTTTTCGAGGCCATCGTCTTCCACGAATGAAGGGAGGGCCGGAAGGGGTCGGCGCTCCCAGGTCTCTCGCCCTCGTTTCGGATCGGCTCCGTTGCGATGAGAGACAAGCCAAACGGACAAGGCTTCCAACCTGTTTCCTCCGGGAAGGAGACAAGGCCGGGAGTCATCCGTTAGCCTCGGAATCTGATATAATATGAAGAGTCTTATATTCCCGCGAAGGAATCGACCATGCCCATTTACGAGTATAAATGCGGCGCCTGCGGCCGCCGGATCGAAAAGCTTCAAAAGCTCTCGGATCCGCCCTGCAAGAAATGCCCCTCATGCGGCGGCGCGCTGACCAAGCTCATCTCCTCCCCGGCCATCCAGTTCAAGGGCAACGGCTTCTACATCACCGATTACGCCAAAAAGAACTCCCCTTCGGAGGAGAGAAAGGCCAAGGCCGACAGGGAGCCCGCGGCCCCGGCCAAGCCCGAAGCCAAGGCCGAGGTCAAGTCCGAGGCCAAATCCGAAGCCAAGCCCGAGAAGAAAGCCGAGAGCAAGTCCGAATCGAAGCCGGCGGCCAAAAAGCCGACGGAATAAGGACCGGCCCGAAAGCGTTATGAAAATCGTCGTCCGCATCCCCAATTGGGTCGGCGACGCCATCCTCGCCCGGCCCGCCCTGGACAGCTTGGCGGCTCATTTCCCGGGCGCCGAGATCGTCGTCGCCGCCGCCGATTGGGTGCGCGATCTTTTCGGGAGAGAAGAGGGCGGCCCCCGGGTCTTAACGCTCGACGGCAAGGGCTCCGCCGACGCGCTGCGCGCCGAGGCTTTCGACCTCGGCCTCCTCTTCACCAATTCCTTCGGCACGGCCCTCCAGTTCCGCAAGGCCGGCATCCCCGAGCGCTGGGGCTACCGGCGGGACGGCCGCGGCTTTCTTCTGACCAAGGGGGTCAAGCCGCCCGATTCCCAGGCCGAGCCGCGGCACCACATCCACTATTATCTCGATCTCCTGAACAAGCTCGGCCTTCCGACGCTCGAGCCCGAGCTCCGGTTCCGTCTTGCTCCCAACGAACGGCGGGAGGCCAAGGCCCTCCTGCGCGCGCAGGGGGCCGGCGACGGGCGGCCGCTCGTCGTTCTCAATCCGGGCGCCTCCTACGGCCCGGCCAAACGCTGGCCGGCGGAACGGTTCGCGGCCCTGGCCGGTCTTTTGCGGCGCCGGGAGGCCCGCATCGTCCTGACCGGATCCGCGGAGGAAGCGGCCTTGACGGCCGAGATCGCCGCGGCGCTGGATGAGCCGCCGATCGACCTGGCCGGCCGCACGACCCTGCGGAGCCTCCTGGGCATCATCGGCGAAGCCGCCCTCTTCGTGACCAACGACACCGGCCCCATGCATTTGGCCAACGCGCTGCGCGTCCCCGTCGTCGCGATCTTCGGCCCGACCGAACCGCGGGCGACCGCACCGTTCCATCCCCCCGCCACCGTCCTCAAAAAGGACGCGCCCTGCGGTCCCTGCCTCTACCGGACCTGCCCCTTCGACCACCGCTGTCTGCGGTCGATCTCGGCCGAGGAGGCTTTCCAGGCCTGCCTCGCCTATCTCGAATGACCCGGCCGTCATGAGTCAAAAAGCGCTGTTCCTCGACCGCGACGGGACGATCAACGTCGAGACGGGCTATCCGCGGGACTTCGCCCAGATCACGATCTATCCCGGAAGCTTCCCGGCCATTCAGGCGGCCCGCGCGGCCGGCTTCAAGATCGTCGTCGTCACCAACCAAAGCGGCATCGGGCGCGGTTACCTGGACGAGGCCTCCCTGGAAACGTTGCACGCCAGGCTGGCCGAGGCCTTGGCCGCCGGCGGCGCGCCCGTTGACGCAATCTATTATTGCCCCCACCACGAGCGGGCCGGGCTGGGCCGCTACCGGGTCGTCTGCGACTGCCGCAAGCCGGCCCCCGGGATGGCCTTGCGGGCGGCCCGTGAGCTCGGCCTCGATCTGGCCGCCTCCTACATGATCGGGGACAAGGTCGAGGACGTCCGGTTCGGCCTGGCCGCGGGCGCGACCCCCGTCCTGGTCCGGACGGGATACGGCCGCGACAGCGAGGCCCGGCTCCCCGAGCTCGGCCTGCGGCCGGCCCACGTCGCGGACGGCATCCTCGATGCCGTGGGCTGGATCCTGGAGCGGGAGCGAGCCGCCGGCCGATGATCCGCTTCGACGACATCCTGGACCGGGTCTCTTCGCGCCTCGACGAGAAAGACATCCTCCTGCTGCAGAAGGCCTATGTCTTCTCGGCCCGCGCCCACAAGGGCCAGGTCCGGCGGTCGGGCGAGCCGTACCTGAGCCATCCGCTCGAAGTCGCCAACCAGCTGGCCGAAATGGGCCTGGATCGCACCACCCTGGCCGCCGGGCTCCTGCACGACGTGCTGGAAGACACCGACGTGACGGCGGCGGAGCTGCGCGAAACATTCGGCAAGGACATCACCGCCCTGGTCGAGGGGGTGACCAAGATCGGCCGGGTCGAAAACGTTCCGTCCGAGGTCCGGCGGGCCGAGACGATCCGCAAGATCATCCTGGCCATGACCGACGACTTGCGGGTCATCTTCATCAAGCTGGCCGACCGGCTCCACAACCTGCAGACGCTCAAATTCCTGGCCGAGCCGGCCCAGAAGCGGATCGCGGCCGAGACGCTCGAGATCTACGCCCCGATCGCCAACCGCCTGGGCATGGGCCGGATGAAGGCCGAGCTCGAGGACCTGGCCTTCCGCTACGTCGAGCCCGAGGCCTACTTTAAGATGGCCGCGCTGATCGATCCCAAACGCAAGAAGGCCGAGGCGGAGCTGCGCAAGCTGCGGCGCGCCCTCGACCGGCTGTTGAAGGAGAACCGGATTCCGGCCGAGATCGTCTCGCGCATCAAGCGGCCCTACAGCATCTACCGCAAGATGGAGGCCCGGAAGATCGACTTCGACCAGGTCTTCGACTTCCTGGCCCTGCGCATCATCACCGACTCGGTCAAGTCCTGCTACGCCGCCCTGGGCATCATCCACCAGCACTGGACCCACCTGCCGCAGCGCTTCCGCGACTTCATCGCCATGCCCAAGCCCAACCTCTACCAGGCGCTGCACACGACGATCATCACCGCCGACAAGCTGAGCTTCGAGATCCAGATCCGGACCCGGGAGATGCACGACCTGGCCGAGAACGGCATCGCCGCGCATTGGCGGTACAAGGAAGGGGAGTCGCCGGCCGCGCTCAAGGAGGACAAGCGCATCCTGTGGCTGAGGGAAATGGCGGAGCTCTTCAAAGAGCAGAAGAATCCCCGCGAGTTCATGGAGAGCCTCAAGATCAACCTCATCCCCGAGGAGGTCTATGTCCTGACGCCCAAGGGCCTGGTCGAGACCCTGCCGGCGGGCTCGTCGGCCCTCGATTTCGCCTTCCGGGTTCATACCGAGATCGGGCTCCACGCCGCCTCGGCCCGGGTCAACGGCAAGCCGGCTCCGCTGAAGACGCCGCTGCGGACGGGCGACATCGTGGAGATCGTGACCTCTCCCGACCGGAGTCCTTCGCGCGCCTGGCTGAACATAGCCGTCACCTCCAACGCCCGCCAGCAAATCAAGAAGCGGCTGAACCAGATGGAGCAGGACAAGGCGGTCGTCCTGGGCGGCAAGCTGTGGGACAAGGAGACCCGCAAGTACGACCTGCCGGCCGGGTTTCCGACGGGGAAGTCGCTGCTCGCCCGGCTCCGAACTTCGCTCGGCATCGCCCCCGGCTCGTACAATGCCTTCCTGGCCATGATCGGGCGGGGAAGAATCGTCATAAACCGCAAACTCCTGGAGAAGCTCGTTCCGGAAGGAACCGGCTTGCGGCGCCGTCCGGCGGCACCGGCCGAGGCCGGCATCCAAGTCAAGGACAGGTCCCGCGCCCTGCTCCGGCTGGCCCGCTGCTGCTCTCCGGTCAAGGGGGAGCCGATTATCGGCTATATTACCGCCGGCAAGGGCGTTACGATTCACGCCCGGCGTTGTCCGCGGGTGGCCAAGGAAACTTTGGCTCCCGAAAGGATTGTGGATGTCGCTTGGGGATCCGTCGCCCAGGATCTTTACAAGAGCGGACTGGTCATTCGATCCAATGATGTGCCGGGCCTTTTAGCCAAAATCACATCCGCGATTTCCGCTCTTGGGGGAGATATCACCAAGGCGGAGGTGGAGACGACGGCCGACCGCAAAGCCAGAATCAAACTGGCCCTGCGCATCCGCGATATTCAGGAGTTGCAGGCCATAGAGAAGGCGATCTTGGGCCTTCCCGATGTCTTGGGTGTGGAACGGATCTGAAAGAAAGGGCGGGGTTAGACGGCCTTTTTGACCTTGCCGGACCTCAAGCAGCGGGTGCAGACCCAGATCTGGCGGACGCCCGACTCGGTCTTGGCCTTTACGTGCTGAAGGTTCGGGCTCCACTTCTTGGGCGAAGCCTTGTGGGAATGGCTGACGCTGTGCCCGAAAATGGGCTGTTTGCCGCACACATCGCATACTTTCGGCATGATCATTCTCTCTTTAAGGGAAAAAGGAGCTTCTTTATACCACAGACGGCCTCTCGGCCGCAACTCCCTTCCGTTCAGACCCCGTGGCGGCGTCTGAAGGCATCCAAAGTATTGCGCATAAGCATGGCGATCGTCAAGGGGCCGACGCCGCCGGGGGAGGGCGTCATCCAGGCCGCCTTGTCGATGACCTTGGGCTGGACGTCGCCGACCCAGGTATAGCCCTTGGTATCAATCTCGCTCTCGCGCTTGGGGTCCGCGCCGAAAAGCCGCCGGACGATGTCCTTATCGGCCACGGCGTTGCTCCCAACGTCGATGACCACGGCCCCCTCCTTGACGAACTCCGGCCCAATGAATCCCGGCTTGCCCATGGCGGCGACGAGGATGTCGGCCCGGGCGCAGACGCCCGCCAGGTCTCTCGTCTTGCTGTGGCAGATCGTGACGGTGCCGTTCTCGTTGGTGATCATGAGCGAGAGCGGCTTGCCGACGATCAGGCTGCGACCGACGATGACGACGTTCTTGCCCTCGATGGACGTGCCGGTCGAGCGGATGAGCTCCAGGCAGCCGCGCGGCGTGCAGGCACTCAAACACGGCTGGTTCTGGACGAGCCGCCCGAGGCTGATCGGATGGATGCCGTCCACGTCCTTGGCCGGATCGATCCAGGAGATGACCTCCTGGGTGTCTTGTCCCTTGGGCAGGGGGAGTTGGACGAGGATGCCGTCGATGCGGTCGTCGGCGTTGAGCGCCTCGAGTCGGGCCTTCAAATCCAGCCGGGCGATGTCGGCCGGCCAATATTGGATCTGGCCGAAAAGGCCCAAATTTTGGCAGGCCTTTTCCTTCATCCGCAGGTAGCTCTGCGACGCCGGGTTGTCGCCGATCAGAACGCCGACGAGCCCCGGGACTTTCCCGGACGCCTCCCGACAGCGCGCCACTTCGACCTTGACTTGCTCCCGGATCCCGTCCGCGACCGGTTTGCCTTCCAACCACTGACCCATGAACGACCTCCTGCGGCGAGTTGTCGTCATTATACCGGGTATCCATTGGAGGGGGAACCATTTTATGGTTCCCCCTCCAACGTTCCGCACCGGCCTTCGGCCGGTGCTTCTCTGCCTCCCCCTCAAGGAAGTCTTCTCTGTTTGCTTTTCATCTTATTTGGTAAGAAGAAACAAAATTATGGCTGGAGGGGGAGCCGTTTTATGGTTCCCCCTCCAACGTTCCGCACCGGCCTTCGGCCGGTGCTTCTCTGCCTCCCCCTCAAGGAAGTCTTCTCTGTTTGCTTTTCATCTTATTTGGTAAGAAGAAACAAAATTATGGCTGGA
>JAQULS010000010.1:21040-38081 GCA_028749235.1 Acidobacteriota bacterium
GGGGGAGCCGTTTTATGGTTCCCCCTCCAACGTTCCGCACCGGCCTTCGGCCGGTGCTTCTCTGCCTCCCCCTCAAGGAAGTCTTCTCTGTCAGCTTTTCATCTTATTTGGTAAGAAGAAAAAAAGGTTCAGCGCCCATCTCCGGGGGATGGTTAGGCGGCACGGTATTCGGCCAACGGCGAAACCGCGCGGGTTTAGACTTTTTCCACACCTTTTCGAGGGTACCCAACGGGCGCCGGAGTATGTTTGAGCACGCGATTCTCTATTGAAATAGAGATGGAGTGGGAGATCATATAAGTCCGAAAGATCAAGCATGCGGAGTTACGGAGGCGCCGAGAAAAGAAGTGGGAAAAGGCGTGAAGAACCCGCGCCGCCGGGCCGAATACCGTGCTGCAGGCCCCGGAGATGGGAGATGAACTAAAAAAATTATGGCCAGGGGCGGAGCCGTTTTATGGTTCCCCCGCCAACGTTCCGCACCGGCCGAAGGCCGGTGCTTCTCTGCCTCCCCTTCAAGGAAGTCTTCTCTGTTTGCTTTTCATCTTCTTGAAAAAGGGCCATATACCAGAATAACGGCGCTGGCGGCCGGCGCCACGGACGGCGGGTGGTTCGGCGGCGGGATTAAGGGCCGGCCGAGTCGATTTCGGGTCTGGATACTGCGGCGTTGTTCGTCTCTTCCGGCCCCGGAGCCGATAAGCCGGCGAGCCGTACCGGCCTCCGTTAATGAATCTCCGGCGGCGGCGCGGTCTTTCCGATCGGCCCGGTAAGAATACGTCAACCGATTTATAATGAGAGGATTACGTCCCGGTAAAAAATTGAAAAAAAGCCTTGAAATAAGAAAATCGGTCTGCTATCATGAGCAAGCTCAATCCCCTTCTTAGGCGGGAAAACAATTTCCACAGTTGTGGAAAAAACTGTGGAAAAATATCAGCGTTCCAAGCATGCCCGACAAACAGAATCCGTGGCTTCAAGTCCTGCGCGAAGTCCAAAAAAAGGTCGACGCGAACAGTTTTGAGACCTGGTTCGAGCCGACCGCCTTCATCGGCCAGGACGGCGAAAGCCTCTATATCAAGGTCCCCAACGCGTACTTCAAGGACTGGCTGTCGTTCCATTATTCCGGCGTCATCAACGAAGCCGGCAAGGCCGCCCTGGGCAAAGCCTTGGAGATTAAATATATTTTCGACGACGCCGCGTTCTCCTTCAAGAGGAATCCGCCCGATGAACGCCGCACCCGGTTCGGAAACCTGCTCAATCCCAACCTGAACCCGAACTATTCCTTCGACACCTTCGTCGTCGGCAATTGCAACCAGTTCGCCCACGCCGCGGCCCTGGCCGTGTCCAAGAATCCGGCCCGCGCCTACAATCCGCTCTACATCTACGGCGGCTCCGGACTCGGCAAGACCCATCTCATGAATGCCATCGGCCACGCCGCGTTGCAGAACGATCCGCGCCTCAAGATCCTCTACATCACGACCGAAAAGTTCATGAACGACCTGGTCAACCATCTGCAATACGGCAAGATCCTCGACTTCCGCCAAAAGTACCGCTCCATCGACGTCTTGATCATGGACGACATCCACACCCTCGGCGGCAAGGATCGGACCAAGGAAGAGTTTTTTCATACCTTCAATCATTTGTACGACAACCAGAAGCAGATCGTCATTTCCAGCGATTGTCCGCCCAAGGAGATCGCCAACCTGGAAGAGCGCTTCCGGTCGCGCTTCGAATGGGGCCTCATCGCCGACCTCAAGCCGCCGGACATCGAGACGCGGATCGCCATCATCAAGAAAAAAGCCGAGCAGGAAGGCGTCGTCCTGCCGGAAGGCGTCGCCCTGTTCATCGCCGACAAGGTTCATTCCAATATTCGCGAGCTCGAAGGATACCTGCGGCGGGTCGTCGCTTACGCCTCGCTCAAGGGAGAGCCGATCGAACTCGACCTGGCCAGGGAATCCCTCAAGGACCTCCTGGATTCGACCGCCCGCGTCGTCAACATCGACAAGATTCAGAAGCTCGTCTGCCACACCTACAAGATCAAGCCGGCCCAACTGAAATCCAAGAACAATTCCCCCAAAGTCTCCTTTCCCCGCCAGATCGCCATGTATCTGGCCAAGGAATTGACCGACAGCTCGCTGCCGGAGATAGGCAAGAAATTCGGTGGAAAACACCACACCACGGTCCTCCACAGCGTGAGGAAGATCGAAAGGATGCGCCAGGACAGTCCGGAATTCGACAAGGAAATCAACAGCCTGATCGGGTTCATTCAATAGGCGAATGATGGACTTACGGCGGTTTGCCACATTTCCAATTGATTTTATTCTTCTTCTTGATTAATCTGGAATGGATAGGACAAGAGAAGAAAAGAATAAGAAGACCGCTTTTTTGAGGAAATCTCCGACAAAGGTGAGATCATGCAATTCACGATCCGGAAAGAAGCCATCCTCGATGAGCTGCAAATGCTCCAAGGCATCGTGGAAAAAAGAAACACGATGCCGATTCTGGCCAATGTCCTGATCCAGGCGTCCGAGGGGACGGTCGAATTGACCGGGACGGACCTTGAAGTCGGTCTCCGCACCCATGCCGAGGCTCAAGTCGAGGAGCCAGGGGCGGTGACGATTTCGGGGAAAAAGATTTTTGAGATCGTCAAATCCCTTCCGGACGGGGAAGCGGTCACCTTTAAGGAGGACCGCGACCTGATGATGCGGGTCACGGCCGGAGAAAGCGAATTCAAAGTCGTCTGCCTGCCTAAAGACGATTACCCGCAGGTTCCTGACCCCAAGTTCGAGAGCAAAATCTCATTTCCGGTAAGCGCTCTTCAGGACATGATCGACCGGGTCTTTTTCGCCATCGCCCAGGAACAACGCTATTACCTGAACGGGGCCCTTATGGTGATCAAGCCGAAATCCCTGGAGCTCGTCAGCACGGACGGCCACCGGCTTTCTTACTGCCAGAGGCCGAGTCCGGAAATCCAGCCGGCCAAGGAGCTCCGCGTCATCATCGCCAAAAAGACGCTCAACGAACTCCGCAAGTTCGGCGAAGGGAACGTCGAATTCGACATGGATGAGAACAATCTCTTCTTCCGGATCGGCGCCCGAACGCTGATTTCCCGGGTCATCGAAAGCAAGTTCCCCAACTTTGAGGCGGTCATTCCCAAGGACAATCCGAACCATGCCGTCCTGCCGCGGGCGGCCTTCACGGACGCCATCCGGAGGGTTTCCCTGCTGTCGGCCGAGCGGTCGCGGGGCATCAAGTTCACGCTGGAGAAAAACCGGATCCGCCTCTTTTCCTCGAACCCGGAGATGGGCGAAGCCCGAGACAAGCTGGACATCGAATACAAGGGCGCCGGGATCGAAGTCGGATTCAATTCCCAATACATCCTGGAATTCCTGACCACGATCGGCGGCGAGAAGATCCGCCTTGAGCTGAAGGACGAAAACAGCGCCGCCTTGTTGAAGCCGGAGGACGAGGAGGGACTGAAGAGCCTCTATGTCCTCATGCCGATGAAGATCTAATAAATGGGGGACAGTATACGTAATCCCCATTTCCCAGTTGGGGCCGTTTTGAAAAGTCCATTCTGAATTCCCGGGGAGAGCGGTTCGGAGTCACCGTTGGGGGCAACGGTGCGATGCTCCATGATCGGATTCTACTGAGAATCTTCAATTCCTCCGCTATCGATGGCGCATTGGTCGGCCCGGCCAGGCTTTGCGCGGTCCTTGTCAGGGCCTTTTATCCTGACGAGGGAGGCAAGCTCCTGCCGAGTTTTTCCCATAGCTCTCCTCGGCGCCTCAGCGCTTCGCAGTCCTCGTCGGGACTTCGCTTCGACAGTCCCCGCGAGGGCGGAACTCCGCATTCTAGTTCTCCCGATCATGGAGACTTCCCACTCAGTCTCTTTCTCGATTGTTCTTTCCCAGCTCAAACAGCCCTCGGCGGCCGTTGGCTTCCCTCAGAGAGCTATGGAAAAAGGCGTCGGCCTCGCTCTTTCGCCGTTGGCCGGCACTCCGAACCGCTTTTCTCCCCGGGACTGGGTAAAGAGCAAAAAGACGGACGTTTTTTTTAAAAGCCGACTTTTATTCGGCCATTTCTACGAAATTTTTCCAAAGCACAAGGACAATTCCGAGACAATCTCTTCAACGGCATTATGGACTTCGGCACTCATGGGGGCGCCAAGCTCAAGAGACATAGGCTCGATGCCCAGCACGATGACCCGCGAACCGATGCTTTCTTCCAGATAACGAACAAGATACAGCAGAGAGATGGCGTGGGTTGAGACGCCTTCGTCGGCGATCTTGTCCCGCTCGATGATGAAGATCGTTCCGGGGGGATGTCCTCCGAGCGCGGCATCGACGATGATCGTCACATCCGGCCCGAATCGCCGGATCAGGCCGGTCTGGCTTTCCGGCGTTTCTCGGCCGTCGATGACGAGCAGGCGGCCTCCCGGCGCGTCCGCCCCGCGCGCGCGGAGCCGCGCCGCACAGGCGGGCCCGGCCCCGTCGTCCCCTTTATCGGGATTGCCGACGGCCAGGATGACGGTCTTGTCCGAGGTCCGGACGGCCTCGGCGATGACTTCCTTCCACGTCGAGTTCATCGAGGCTCAGTCTAACGCATACGTGCGGATGAGACAATCCGGGCCGGAGGCCGGCTTTTAGGCCCTAGTTCCGCCAGGCGAACTGAAAAGCGGGGCGCTCAGCCGCTTTCCCCGGCTCAGGTTTCCGGGAAGGATCCGCCAGGAATTCGCGCATAATGCGGGTCGCCTCGGGATGCCCGAACAAGGGGGCGTGTGAAAATCCGGCGAATTCGATGAGACGGGCGTTCGGAAGATGGCCGGCGGTTTGGCGGGCCCATTTTGTCGGCGTGTCGGGGTCGAACTCGCCGGCGGCGATTAAAGTCGGGACGAGGCTTCGGACCGGCCGGTTTTCGCCCGCCGCGGGATGGCCCTTCGGCCACAAGCCCCACGCCGCCAGGGGGATCTGGGGCTGTATGAAGCGGGCCAATTCGGGCGGCAGTCCGGCGGGGTGGAGGATCTCCCTTTTCTTCATGAACGGAAGCTCCTCGTTGCACCAGACCGATATCCTCATCCCCCAGGCCGTACCCTGCGTGGACCCCAAAAGGGATTGCGCCAGCGGAGCGAGACGGTCGTAATCTCCCCGGCAGGCGGCGTCGATGAGGAGGGGCAGCGCGGGGACGGAGGCGGAGTCCTCGAGCCCGTTATAGATACAACCCATGACGCCGACGCCGTCCAAGCGCAGGGGAAGGGGCTTGCCGTCCAGGGGGCTCTTGATGATGATTTCGAGAGGCCGGCGATTGGCCTCGGCCAGCAAACGGAGGAATCGATCCCTCAGTTCCGGGAAGCGCGCAGACAGGCGATCGTCTCCTCGGCAGACGGCGAAGACTGCATCCAGCGCCGCCAGAATATTGGCCGGCGTTTCCTCGTCGCATCCGACCTCCAAGGGGAGAACAGAGTCGAGGATCGCCGAACGCACTCCGTCCGGGTGATCGCGCAGAACCGTCAGAATCAGCTTGGTGCCGTAGGAGACGCCGTAGAGATTCCAGACTTCGATCCCCAAAAGCCGCCGCAAATCGCCGATGTCGGCCGCACTTTCCTTGGTCGTATAACCGCCCGGGTCGATGCCGGCCTCCCGGAGCGATCGGGCGGCCGCGGCTAGCGCCGCCTTCATCGCCCTCGGCTCCGGATCGCCGTTGAGCCGCGTTCCCCAGCCGGACCGCAACGCGCGATCGATCTCCGGGCCCATCAGGGCCGGCGCGGCGAAGCGGTTTCCGCGCTGTTCGAGGAGGATGATGTCGCTCTCGTCGAGAAGAGGAGATTTTCGAAAATACCCGGTCCGGGCCAGCGTGCTGCCGCCGGGTCCTCCGGCGGTGAAAAAGACGGGATCCGGTCGCGGCGATGAGCTCCGGCTTTTCAGGATGAGGAATGGAAGCCGAATGTTCCGGCCGGAGCGTGGCGCATCCCTCCGTTCGGGAACGATCAAGTAGCCGGTCTTGGTGTCCGGACGCAGCTCGGCGAACGGGGCCGGGAGGGGAGCCCACTCGATGCGGGGAACGGCGGGCGGGGCTTGTCTTTCCGCGGCGAGAAGCATGGGCAGGAGGAGCCAAGCGGCGCCGATGAAGACGCGGGTTCGGATCATGAGAACCTCCCGGCGGGAATCGGTCTCCTTTTAGCTAGACCGCCCGGTAACGGAAAGGTTGCACCCGGTGCGCCCAGGGCAAAAAAAGGGGGGAACGGGAAGCCGTTCCCCCCTTTTGGTGAGCTGATTTAGGACTGACCCGGCTTAGACGCCGGGTCGGGCTTGGGAGCGGCCGGCGCCGTCGCGGATTCGCTCCCATCGCTCGGCTTTGCCGATCGATTGGGGCTCATCGGGGCGACGGCAGAGCCCGCGGGCTTTTTGGGCACGGCCCGGTTGTAAACGTACTGCATTTTAAGATTATGGCGGTCGAAGTCGGCGATCTCGAACAGATGGTCCATCTCCATGGCCTTGAGCGGCGTCGTCGGGCAGGAGTCGACGCACTGCGCGCAATGGATGCAGCGGTCATTGTGAATGACCATCTGGAATTTCTTCTCTTCCTTGGACAGCTCCTCGATCTCGATGGCCTCGGCCGGGCAGTCACGTTCGCAGGCCCGGCAGGCGATGCAGAGGTCGGGATGGAGAAACGGCGAGCCCCGGAAGTCCGGCGGAACCTCGAGCTTCTCGAAAGGGTAGTCGACCGTGTTCGGCTTCTTGAACAGGCTCCGGATGAGCTCCGGCAGGAAGATTCCTAGTTTCATAATACCAATCCCTTGACCAGGATGACTATCAGAAGCTGGAGGACGGCCAGGGGGGCCAGGTATTTCCAGGCCATGGCCACGACCTGGTCGACCCGCAGGCGCGACGTTAAAGCCCGCATCAGCGACAGGAGGAAGATGACGAACAGGGTCTTGAGGACGAATTGGATGAACCCCAAGATGAGCCCGCCGCCGAACCCGCCCAGGAAGACGGCGGAGAGCAGGCCGGCCGAGACGACCATCTCGACATCGGTCATCAGCCGGAACAGGGCCAGCTTCTTGCCCGAATATTCGGTGAACGTCCCGCCGACGATCTCGGTCTCCGCGTGGGGGATGTCGAACGGGGTCCGCTCCAGCTTGGCCTGGACGCAAACCAGGGCCACGGCGAACCCGAGCAGGTTGACCAGCAGGAGGTACGGCCGGTGCTGGTAGAAGGCGGCGATCTCGACCAGGCGCCAGGAGCCGGCCAGCATGGCCGGGCTCAGGACGGCCAGGAAAAGCGGCACTTCGTACCCGAACAGCATGGTCAGCACCCGGGTGCCGCCGATGATCGAGAAGGCGTTGGTCGAAGCCCAGCCGGCCAGGAAGAGGATCAGGGTCGGCAGGCTCAGAAGGTAGAGGAGGATGATGAGGTCGCCCTGGAAGGAATTGAAGGTCGAGGCCCCGGGCTGGTAGTGCCAGAGCGGGAGGAGAAGCGCGGCCGTGAGAACGACGGCCAGGCCGACCACCGGCAGGGCTTTGAAGAGCTTCTTGTCGGCCCGGTCGGGGACGATGTCTTCCTTGGCCATGAGCTTGAAGAAATCGGCGATGGGCTGGAGGATGCCGCCGCGGCCGGTGTGGGTCGGGCCCATCCGGTTCTGGAGGCGGGCATAGACCTTCCGGTCGAACCATTCGCAGAAGGTGGAATAGACGAATAGGAAGAGCAGCCCCGGGTAGACGACGAGATAGAGGAGGGTTTTCACAGCGGCCATGCCACGTTCCTTTTGTTCGAGTGGGCCTGGCGGCTCGCGGCCAGCCGGCGCAGATCGGCGAAGCGGACGATCCGCTCCTCGCCCGTCCGGGCGTCGACCAGCTCGGCCGTCCGTTCGGCGCAGCAGATGCAGGGGTCGATGGCGGCGAAGATGAGCGGGATGTCGGCGATGAAGCCGTGGCGCAACATCTCGATCGTGGCCGCGTAGTTGGCCAGGGTCGGGGCCCGGACCTTCAGCCGCTCCGGCTTGTCCGAGCCGTTGGACTTGATGTAGTGGATGTTTTCGCCGCGCGGGGCCTCGTAGCGGCTGACGACCTCGCCCGGCTTGGCCCGCCGGGGGGCCTTGACGGCGATCGGCCCGTCGGGCAGGTTGCGGATGACGAATTCGATGATCTTGTAGGACTCGAAGAGCTCCTTGATCCGGACCACCGCCCGGCCCAGGACGTCGCAGGTGTCGGCCGTGGCGACGTCGAATTCGACCTCGTCGTAAAAGGCGTGCGGATCGTCCTTGCGCACGTCGCGGGCGATACCCGAGGCCCGGGCGACAGGGCCGACGGTGCAGAGATCCATGGCCTGCTGCCGGCTCAACATGCCGACGCCGGCCAGGCGGCCGACGAAGGTCGGCTCGCCGGCGCCGATCTTGAGATAGTACTCGCTGCGGGCCTTGAGGATCTTGAGGCCGTCCAGGATCTTGGCTTTCTGGGCTTCGTCCAGGTCGCGCCGGACGCCGCCCAGGGTGTTGATGGCGTAATGAACCCGGTTGCCCGAGATCATCTCCAGGATGTCCATGACGACTTCACGGTCGCGCCAGGTGTACATGAAGAAGGAGTCGAAGCCGGCCTCGTGGCCGGCGACGCCCAGCCACAACAGGTGGCTGTGGACGCGCTCGAGCTCGGAGACCAGGTACCGCAGGTACACCCCGCGGCGGGGCGCCTCGATCTCCAGCAGCTTCTCGGCCCCCTGAACGAAGCAGGTGGCGTGGGAGTGCGAGCAGATGCCGCAGATGCGCTCGGTCAGGTAGATGTTCTGGATCCAGGACTTGGACTCGGCCAGCTTCTCCACCCCGCGATGGTTGTAGCCCAGCCGGAGGTCGGCGTCTTTGATGACCTCGCCCTCGACCGTCATGCGTAGGCTGATCGGCTCCTTGAGGGCGGGGTGCTGGGGCCCGATCGGGATTTGAAACTTCATGCCTTGCCTCCGGGGATGATCTCCTTCGGCCGCTCGTAGGTCCAGTCCTTCCGCAGGGGAAAGTTCCCCTCCGGCCAGCCGTCGGGCATGAGCAGGTTGCGGGGATCGGGGATGTCGTCGACGACGATGCCGAACATGTCCTGCAGCTCTCGCTCGTAGAGAATGGCGCCGGGAATCACGGCGCAGATCGAAGGCAGGTGCGGGGCGGCTTTGGGAATGGAAGTCCGGACGGTGATCGATCCGGCCGTGTCGCCGAAGTGATAGAGAACCTCGTAGACGTCGCCCGCGTCGACTCCGGTGATGGTGGCCAGGAACCACTGGTCGAGCCCGGTCTTGAGGGCCTCGAGTGAGGCGCGGAGGTCGGCCGGGGCGACGGTCAGGAAAACCCGGCGGAGAGCCGGGTTGGCGCTTTCGATCAGGCGGCCGCCCAGCAGGGCCTTGGCTTTATCGATTTTTTCGGCGTCGGTCATGCGGTTCTCCTCACAGCTTGCCTAGGAGCTTGACGACGCCGTCCAGGATGGCGTCGGGCCGGGCCGGGCAGCCGGGGACGTAGACGTCCACCGGGATGACCTGGTCCAGGCCGCCCATGACGTTGTAGGCGCCGCGGTAGACGCAGCCCGACATGGCGCAGGCGCCCACGGCGACGACGAACTTGGGGTCCGGGGTCTGCTCGTAGATGCGGATGATCCGGTCCTTGAGCTGGCGGGTGACGGGACCGGTGGCGATGATGACGTCGGCGTGCCGCGGGGTGGCCTTGAGCAGGACCCCGAAGCGCTCGACGTCGAAGCGCGGCGTCAGCGCGGCCACGACTTCGATGTCGCAGGCGTTGCAGGCGCCGGAGTTCAGGTGCAGGATCCAGGGCGACTTGATCCTGGACCAGCGGGTCAATTTCTTCAGCATGGCGGCTCCTTGTCAGTCCCGAGTCACCAGGGCCATGATGGACAGGAAGATCACGGCCAGGTAGAGGGCCGCGAAAAGGACGATCTTGCCGGCCGGGACGGTGGCCAGGACGAGCGCCGCCACGTGCATGATGGTGAAAAACAGGGCGACGAAAAAGAACATCCGGTAGCCGAACTGGATCTTGGTCCCGGGCATGTCCTCGCCGCAGGCGTAGCTGGTCAGCTTGCCGCCGACCTTGTTCATCTTGGGCGCCATGCGGCGGCCGAGCCCGTAGAGGAGGACGGCGGCCGCCAGGAAAAGAACGAAGGCGACCGGGGGGGAGATCAGAATATCGATGCCTTTCATGGCTTATCCTTTGAGCTGGGTCAGCTTGCGGACGTCCAGGCTCTTGGTGTGGCGGGTGACGTTGATGATCAGGGCCAGGGCCGTCGCCACCAGGCAGACCTCGATCACGATATAAGTGACGACCAGGCTCTGGGCCAGGAGGATATGGCCCTTGGCGAATCCGGTCGACAGCAGGATCAGGCTGACGCCCTTGCCGATGACTTCGATGCCGATGAACAGCTTGATCAAGTTGCGCATCGTCAACAGGGCGTAGAGGCCGATGCCGACCAGGCCGGCGGCGAAAAACAGATACACGAGCCAGTGACTATTCATCTTTGTCCCTCTTTCGGAACAGGGCCAGGACGGCGAAAACGCCGGACAGGATGACCGCCAGCTGGCCGATCAGGTCGAAGGTCCGCTGCTTCCAGAGAACGTCGCCAAAGGTTCCGGATTCGGCCGCCGCGGGCAGGGTCGCGATCTTGGCCGTCAATCCCTTCATGACCAGGGCGTCGATGGCGATGAACAGGACGAAGAAGACCGGGAAGACGCGCAGGACGGTCTTGGACTCCCGCACCTCGCCCTCGGTCCGGGTCAGGGCGATGGTCAGGATGAACAGGACGGTGATCAGTCCGGCCACCACCGAGATCTCGAAGACGCCGGCGAAGGGAGCGTTCATCCGGAAGAAGACGATGCCCAGCAGGAGGCTGGAAACCGCCAGGGCGACGGCCGCCTTGATCAGATCCTTGGCCAGGACGGCGAAGGCGGAGGCCAGCACCAGGCCGGAAAGGAGAACGATATCGAGGGTGGCCATGATTACATCCCCATTCCCTGGGCCAGCACGTCGGCGGCCGGCTGGATCCAGGTCGAAACGACGGAGGAGAACAGGAGGCCCAGGACCAGGCAGAGGACGGCCAGGACGATGGTCGAGGCCGCCATCCAGAAGGGCGCCTCCTTGACCGCAGCCCAGCGCTCGTTGAGCTTGCCGAAGAAGGCCTGGCGCTGCATGATCAGGTAGTACCACAGGGTCAGGACGCTGGCCAGAACCGCGATCACGGCCAGGACCGGCCGATGGGACTGGACCAGGGCCATGATGATCAGAAGCTTGCTCCAGAACCCGCCCAGCGGCGGCACGCCGGCGATCGACAGCGAGCCGATCAGGCTGGTCGTCGACGTCACCGGCATCCGCTTGGCCAGGCCGCCCATCTCGTCCAGGTTGCGCGTTCCGGTGGCCTGTTGGACCGAGCCGCTGGTCAGGAACAGCAGGCTCTTGGCCACGGCGTGGTTGAGCAGATGGAAAAGGCCGCCGGCGATGCCGAGCGGCGTCCCGATGCCGATCCCCAGGACGACGTAACCGACTTGGCTGATCGAGGAGTAGGCCAGCATCCGCTTCATGTCCCGCTGCTTCAGGGCCAGCAGGGCGGCGACGACGATCGAAACCGTCCCCGTCCACATCAGGACGTCGCTCAAGGCGGGGGTCAGCCCGAAGACGTGGAAGAAGATGCGGGTCATGGCGTAAACGCCCGAGACCTTGATCAACAGGCCCGACAGGATGGCCGAGATCGGGGCCGGGGCCGAAGGATGGGCGTCGGGCAGCCAGGCGTGGAACGGGACCAGGGCGGCCTTGAGCCCGAAGCCCATCAGGAAGAGGGCCGAGGCGATGGCCCCGGCGGCCTTGGCGTCGAGTTGGCGCAGGCCTTCGGCGACGCCGGTGAAGCTCAGGCTGCCGGTCAGCCCGTAGAGAAGGGCGATAGCGATCATGACCGCGGCCGAGGCGACGACCGAGAGCATCAGATACTTGAAGGCCGCCTCGAGCTCGGCCTGCTCGCGGCCGAAGGCGACGAGCGCGTAGGAGGCCACGGCGGCGACCTCGAGGAAGATGTAGATCTGGAAGAGGTCGGTGACCAGGAGCAGGCCGTTCATGCCGGCCACCATCATCAACAGCAGGGCGTAGTAGTTGGCCTTGGCTCCGTAGTGCTCCATGTAGGAGATGGAATAGAGGCCGACGCAGGCGCTGACCAGGGCGACCACGGTCAGCATGAAGAGACTGAAGCCGTCGACGGCGATCTGGATGCCCAGGGGTTCGCCGAACCAGGCGAAAGTCTGGTGGAGCGCCCCGCCGGCCAGAAGACCGCGGGCGCCCGTCACGGCGTAAGCGAACAGGAAGAGGAAGACGCCGTTGGCCAGGACGTCGGGCAGGACTTTCTTGGATACCTTCCCGACGAGGGGCAGGACCGCGGCGACGATGAGGGGCAAGCCGATATATAGGAAAATCAAAGGTCCTCCTCTCTCTTCATCAAGGCCTTAGACCAGGGCGCTGATGACCGCGGCCAGGATGAGCAGTCCGCCCAGGCACCAGGCCAGGTAGTTTCCGTAGCGGCCGTTGTGGGCCTTGCTGAGCAGGCCGCCCATGGCTCCGCCGACGGAGGTGACGGCCTTCTCGTAGACGAAATCGATGGGCCGGTCGATGCCGTGGAACAGGACCCACGACAGGCCGCGCAGAAAGACGACGCCTTGCTCGTAGATGTCGAAGACGCGCTTCTCGGCCCAGCCGTAAATGGTCTTGAGGCCGGGGGCCTTGTGGATCGGTTCCGAGGCCAGATAGGGCTTCTTGCCGCCCTTCTTCCAGCCGTAGGCGTGCAGGAGGAAGGCCAGCAGCAGGCAGCCCAGGGAGATCCCGGCCACCGGGTTGAACAAATCCAGGGCGTGCGAAGTGAAGTCGAGATGCGCGCCCGCCTCGACACGGCCGTCCAGGACCGGGGCGATGAGCCCGTTCAGGGGCAGCTTGTTATAGACGCCGAAGGTGATGCAGAGCAGGGCCAGGATGAGGATCGGCACGACGATGGCGATCGGGCTTTCCTTGACCTTGACCGCCGGCCGCTCCTCGCTGGGTTTGCCGAAGAACACCGAGTGCCCGGCCTTGAGGAAGGAGGCGAAGGTGAAGATCGCTCCCAGCCAAGCGGCGACGGCGAAGCCGGTGTAGCCCGTTTCCAGGGCGCCGTGGAAGACCATCTCCTTGGAGACGAAGCCGTTGAGCGGCCAGACGCCGGAAATGGCCAGGGCGCAGACGGTGAACCCGGCCGCGGTCAGCGGCATGGCCTTGGCCAGGCCGCCGAGCTTTTTCATCTCGGTCGTGCCCATCCGATGCTCGACGGAGCCGGCGCTCAGGAACAGCCCGCACTTGTACATGGCGTGGTTGATCATGTGGAAGATGCCGCCGGCGATTCCCGCCGCGACCCCGGTGCCGATGCCCAGGATCATGTACCCGACCTGGCTGACGGCGTGGTAGGACAGCAGCCGTTTGAGGTCCTTCTGGATGAGGGCCATCATGACGGCCAGGACGATGGTGATGGCGCCGACGGTCATCATCAGGATGGACATCGCGCCGCCCTTCTCGATCTTGAACACGTCCAGGCTCAGGCGGGCCAGCAGGTAGATGCCCAGCAGTTTCTCGAAGGCCGCCGGCATGAGGGCCATGAAGGCCACCGGGGCGTCGATCGCGGCGTCGGGGATCCAGGTGTGGAAGGGCATGACCCCGGCCTTGCCTGCGGCTCCGATCATCATCAGGACGAAGGCCGCGGCGAAAAGACCGGTCGGATGGACGGAAATCTGGGAAATGGTCAGCGTCCCCGTCTTGGCCCACAGGATGCCGATGCCCATCATCATGCAGAAGTCGCAGAAACCGCTGATGATGAAGGCCTTCAGGGCGGTCCGGTGGGAGGCCTTGCCGCCGATGGCAATGAGGCCGTAGAGGGTCACCAGCAGGCCTTCCCAGAAGAAGACCAGGGGAACGAAGTTATCGGACAGGACGGCCCCGTTGGCCATGGCGGCCGATAAGAAGACCAGGGCGTAGTAAATCCGGACGTGCGGATGGTCCTTCATCTTGGCCGTCGAATAGACGGCGATCAAGAGGAGGAATCCGGCCAGCGCGAGCAGGATGAAGGCGGAGAAGGGAAACAGCCGCAGCTCGAAGTCGACGCCGCCGCCCATCCAGGCCGGGCGCCATTCCAGCGTCTTCTGGCCGAAGAGCTGTATGGCCAGGACGAGCGAGGCCGCCGAGGCGGCCACGGCCAGGAGCTCCCGCACGACCTTGACCCGGGAGGGGATGAGAGCCAGCAGCGCGGCAGCCGCGGCCGGCACGAGGATGGTCCAGAGAAGCATCATGGGATTCATCGGAGCCACCAGCTTATGGAAGCGGTCGCGGCCGTCGTCAGCTTGGCCGGCCAGGCGACGAGCAGGCCGGAGACGAGCGACAGGACGGCCAGGAGCCCGACCACGAAGACCATGGAAAAGGACTTCTCGGGGGCCGCGACCTTGGCCTCGCCCATGAAGACCAGGGCGAAGGTCCGCAGGAGGTAGTACATGGTCAGGATGGCGGTGAAGAGGGCCACCGCGGCGAGCGCGATGCGGCCGCTTTGGACCGTGCCCATGATGACCATGAACTTGGAGAAGAAGCCGCCGAACGGCGGGATGCCGATGACGGAGAAGGAGCACAGCAGGAAGGCCGCACCCGTGACCGGCATGGTCTTCATCAGCCCGCCCATGTCGCGGATATCCCGCTTGTGGGTGGCGTGGATGACGATGCCGGCGCAAAGGAAGAGCCCGGCCTTGGCCAGGCCGTGCATCAGGATGAAGAGCCAGGCGCCGTTGACGCCGGTGGTATTGGCCACGGAGAAGCCCAGGAAGATATAGCCGATTTGGGAGACCGTCGAATAGGCCAGGATGCGCTTGAAGTCGGTCTCGATCGTGGCCGCGCCGGCCGCGATCAGGCTGGAGACGACGGCGATGATCGGCAGGGCGTCGGGCCAGGCGCCGGGCAGGCGGAAGCCGTACAGGAAGAGCCGGGCGTAGGCGTAGACGCCGATCTTGACCAGCACCGCGGCGTGGAGCAGCGCGGTGACCGTGGTCGGGGCGATGCCGGCGTCGGGCAGCCAGGTGTGGAGAGGCACGGTGGCGGATTTGGAGAACAAGCCGAACAGGATCAGCAGGACCGCGCTCCCGGGGATGATCGCCCCCCGCATGGCCGTCAGGTCGAAGGTGCCGGTTTGGCCGTAGATCTGGATAAAGCCCAGCAGCATGACCACGGCGCCGAAGAAGGTGATCAAGAAGGCCTTATCGGCCTTTTTGACGTATTCCTTCAATCGGTAGAACCCGATCAGCCGCCAGCAGCAGACGGCGATGATCTCCCAGAACAGGTACAGGAAGATCAGGTTGGCCGAGTACACCAGCCCCATCATCGACCCGATGAAGAGGACCACCAGCAGGTAGTATTCGTTCTGGTTCTCCTCGCGGCGCATGTACCCCAGGGAGTACACGATGATCAGGAAGCCGATGAACGAGGAGACGATGGACATGAAGATCGACAGCGGGTCGATCACCAGGATAAAGTCCAGCCCGAGAACGAACTCCTTCCGTATGATGGTTTCTCCGCCGCCGAGCGCGGTCGGGATCAGGAGCATCGGCAGAAACGCCGTGGCGCCGCCCAGCAGGACGGACCACGCCGAGCGCGCCTTGCCCGAGATCAGACCGGCCAGCGGGATCGTCAACGAGCCAATGATCGGGACAAAGACCGTGAGCAGAGTGATTGTCTCGATGTTCATTGGAGGATGGCTCAATATACTTTTTCGGCGCCGAATTTGTCAAGGCTTTTCACAGGGTTTTCACCGGATATCCTCAATAAATTCACAGTTTTTTCTTTCCCCCGGGCCGCCTTGAACGGGCGGCCGAAACGAGGCCCGAAGAACGGAGGAAAATTTTGACTTTTCCCTTAAAAAAGAGGATAAAAGGGGCAAAAATAAGCCCTGAAGGAGCGCGCATGAGCATCGAAATCCGCGAGGTCGCCTCGAAAAAAGACTTAAAAACGTTTCTCCTTCTCCCCGAGAAGCTCAACGCCGGCCGGCCCAACTGGGTGCCGCCGATCCTGTCGGACGATAAAAAGTACTTCAGCCCCAAGGCCAACAAGGCCTTCGAGTACTGCGACGCGATCCTGCTGCTGGCCTTCCGCGACGGGACGCCGGTCGGCCGCGTCATGGGCATCGTCAACCGCCGCTTCAACGAGCACCGCGGCGTCAAGATCGCCCGCTTCGGCTTCGTCGAGTCGATCGAGGACCGCGAGGTCTACGGCGCCCTGATCGGGAAGGTCGAAGACTGGGCCCGGGCGAAGGGCATGGACCGAATCATCGGCCCCTACGGCTTCTCCGACCAGGACCCCGAGGGCTTCCTCATCGAGGGCTTCGAAAATCGGGCCACCATCGCCACCTACTACAATCCCGAATGGATGCCGGCCGCGACCGAGGCCCTGGGCTACGGCACCGACATGAACTACTTCGTTTACAAGGTCGACGTGCCCAAACAGATGCCCGAGCTGTACAAGAAGATCTACGAGAGGATCATGCGCCGCGGCAACTTCCAGCTCCTCGAATTCCGCAACAAGAGGGAGATCAAGCCCTGGATCGTCCCCATCCTCAGCCTGATGAACGAGTGCTACATGGCCTCCAACATCTACGGCTACGCCCCGCTGGGCGAGAAGGAGATGAAGGACTTGGCCTCCCGGTACCTGCCCGTGCTCGACCCGCGCTTCGTCAAGGTCGCGCTCAAGGACGGCGAGCCGGCTTCGTTCATCATCGCCATGCCGGACATGTCGGCGGGCATCCAGAAGTGCCGCGGCCGGCTCTGGCCTTTCGGCTTGCTCCACATCCTGCGATCGATCAAGAAGACCAAGCAGCTCGATCTCATGCTGGGGGCCATCAAGGAGAAGTACCGTGGCTTCGGCCTGGACGCCCTAATGGGCTTCCGCATCCTGGAGGAAGCCTGGGAGGCCGGCTACGAGTACATGGACACCCACCACGAGATGGAAGTCAACGTCAAGGTGCGGGCCGAGATGGAACGGA
>JAQULS010000011.1 GCA_028749235.1 Acidobacteriota bacterium
ATCGCCCGCCAGGGCCAGGCGGGGAGCCCCTTTGAGGACGTCTTCCAGGGTCATCGCGAGCCGTCCTTCCGCAGGCCGGCCAGGAGGGGGCCGGCCGAACGCCGCGGCGGGATGCCGACCACGAGCAGCGCTTTGCGCGCGATCTCGCGGAAGACCGGCGCCGCGATCTGCCCGCCGTAATGTCCGCTGGTCTGAGGGTCGTCCAGGATGACGATCATGGACAGCCGGGGATTCGCCGCCGGGACGAAGCCGACGAATGAGGCGATATGGTGTTGGCTCGAATAGGCCTTGGCCTCCGGATCGAATTTCTGGGTGGTCCCCGTTTTGCCGGCGGTCTCGTAGCCCTCGGCGGCGGCCTCTTTGCCCGTCCCTTCCCCGACCACCCGTTCCATGATGCCGATGAGCTTCTCGCAGGAGGCCGCGGACAGGACGGGATCGGAGAGCGCCGGTTCCGGCCGCGGCCGGCCGCCTTGGATCGACTCGATGATGCGGAGCGGAACGAGCCGGCCGCGGTTGGCCACGACGTTGACGGCCTGGAGGATCTGGACGGGGGTAGCCGAGATCTCGTAGCCGATCGACAGCGAAGACTGCGACCGGGGGGTCCATTCCGTCATCGGTCGGAGCTTGCCCTTGGCTTCGCCGGGAAGCTCGAGGCCCGTTTTCCGGCCGAATCCGAAGGCGCGGATCGTGGCTTCGAAGGAAGCCGCGTCGAGCCGGCGGCCGATCTGTATGGCCCCGACGTTGGAGGAATGGATGATGATGCCCGGGAAGTCGAGGCGGCCGAAGGTCTTGTGGTCGCGGATGGCGCAGCCGGGGGTGGAAATCGATCCCTTCCCGCAGTCGAAGGACTCGGCAAAGGAGACCACCCGGGACTCGATAGCGGCGGCGGCGGTGATGATCTTGAAGGTCGAGCCGGGCTCGATGGCCGACTGGACGGCGGAATTGATGACGTCGGCTTTGGCGGCCTGGGAGAAATCGTTGGGATCGTATGTCGGCGCGGAGGCCATGGCCAGGATTTCGCCCGATACGGGGTTGGAGACGATGACCGTGCCGCCCGCCGAACGGGTCTCGGCCACGGCTTTCTCGAGCTCGGACTGGGCGATGTATTGGATCGTCTCGTCCAGGGTCAGGGCCAGGTCGCGGCCGATGGTGGGCTCTTCCAGGACCTCGAAGCCGTATTTCCGCAGCTTGGCGTCGCGCAGGATGAAACCCCGGCCGGGCTTGCCCGCCAGGGAGGAGTTGAACTTGGCTTCGATTCCGGCCGCCCCGGATTCGTCGGCCTGGACGCCGCCGAGAACATGGGCGGCCTGGCGGCCGAGCGGGTAGAAGCGCCTGGAATCCTCGTGATAGCTGATGACGAGGCGGGGCGAGTAGACCTGGGCCGCCAGGTCCGGATCGGCCTTCCGCTTGAGGATGATGTACTTGTCGTTGTCCGCGAGCTGGCCTTGGATGCGGGCCAGGTCCTCATCGCTCAGATCCAGCTTGTCGCGCAGGCGCTTGATGGGCTCGAAGCGGGCGGCCAACGACTCCTGGGGATTGGCGGGGGCGTAATAGATCGTCCGGGCGGGGAGACTGCGGGCCAGGATGCGGCCGTTGCGGTCGTAGATCGTGCCGCGGTCGGCTTGGATCGTGATCATCCGCTGGTTCTGGGCCGTGACCTGTTCCAGGGCCCGGCCGTGGCTGAAGACCTGAAGCTGGATGAGGCGGCCGAAAACAACCAGGAGCCAGAGGGCGCAGAAGAAGGCCGTCACCCGGATGCGGCGGCGGGCCTTTCTCTGGAAAAGGTCCTGGATAAGGTTGGCGGCCATCGTTCAGGGCCTCTCGACGATGATTTGATCAGGCCGCGGGTCGGTCAGGCCGAGATTCCGGCGGGCGATCTTGTCGACCCGGTCCAGGGCCAAGAGGGCGGTCTTGCGGGTTTCCAGCCGGCCGACGTCCTCGCGCAGGGCCTTGAGCTCGCTTTCGAGGGCGGTCGTCCGCAGGCCCAGCCGGTGCTTCTCGTTGATGTGCCAGAGATAGAAAAAGAGGACCGCGACGACCAGGAGGGAGGACGCGATCCAGAGGGCGATCTCCCGGGGCGGGTGGGGCTTGCGGACCATCATCGCCGCTCCGCCGCCCGCAGCTTGGCCGACCGGGAGCGCGGGTTGCGCGCGACCTCGGCTTCCGAGGGAACGATCGGCTTGCGGGTCAGGATGTCGATCAGGGGAGGGGCGATCTCCTCGTCGGCCAGCTTCAGGAAGGTGCGCTTGACGATGCGGTCTTCCAGGGAATGAAAGGAAATCGCGGCCAGGTGGCCGCCGGGAGGCAGGAGCCGCAGGGTCGATTCGAGGAAGACGTCCAGCCCGGCGAGCTCGTTGTTGACCTCGATGCGCAGAGCCTGGAAGACCTTGGAAGCCGGATGGATCTTGCCCCGCTGGGGAATCCAATGGCAGACCCGCTCGACCAGGGCCCGCAGCTCGGTCGTGCTTTCCAGAGGCTTGAGACGGCGGGCCGAGGCGATGGCCCGGGCCAGCGGGCGGGCCTGCTTGAGCTCGCCGTAGTCCCGGAAAATCTGGGCCAGCTTGATCTCGGAGGCCTTCTCCAGGATGCGGGCGGCGCTGGTCTTCCCGCGCAGGTCCATGCGCATGTCGAGCGGGCCATCGACGGCGTGGCTGAAGCCCCGCTCGGGAGTGTCGAGCTGGAAGGAGGACATGCCCATGTCGGCGAGGACGCCGCGGACGCGCTTGAAATCGACCTCGATTTCAGGTAGGTTCCGGTAGTCGGAGAGGTAGAGCGTCACCCGCGGGCCGAAAGGCTCGAGCCTTTCCTGGGCGATGCGGATGGCCTGTTCGTCGAGATCCAGGCCGATGATCTCAGCCTTGGGATTGCGGCGCAGGATTTCAAGGGAGTGGCCGCCCAGCCCCAGGGTGCAGTCGATGTAGATGCCCGGCCGATCGACGGCCAGCATTTCCAGCGACTCGTCGAGGAGGACGGGTATATGTTCAGGACGGCTCATTCCGGCTTCCGGACGGGCCCGAGCGAGGCGAAGCGGTCGACGTCGTCCCCGGTCAGGGGATGCTGGTCGAGCCGCGTCTCCAGGCGCTCCACGCTCCAAACCTCGAGGTAGTTGTTCATGCCCACGACCTTGACCCCGGTTCCGAGTTCCGTCTTCTCGCGAAGGCGGGGCGGAATGAGGATGCGGCCCCTGGCGTCGATTTCGCCGAGGCAACCGCGGCTGTGGGCGTTCAGGAAGAAATCTCGATAGCTGGAACGGATGAACGCCAACTGGATCTCGGATGTGCCCGTCAGCTCTTCCCAAACGGGAAGGGGGAAGATCCGGACGGATTCGTTTTCAAAGGAGGTGATGAAGAGACGAGGTCCGTACTTGCCTTCGAGCAAAGACCGGAACCGTTCTGGAATCTTCAGACGGCCGGTCTTGTCGACGGAGGCCTCGTAACTCCCGATAAACTTTTCTTCGCCCATTTCTTCCCAGTAGGACCCATTTCGACCCAAATATAGACCTGCTTTTAGGGGTTGTCAAGCGATATTTAGCTATTTATTACGATATTTCTTGATAAACCCGTTCGATGCCACTGGCTTTGCAGTCCTCATTCGCTCCGCGAACGAGGACTGCAACCCCGTCGTCGAACCGCCGGGGCGGAAGCCGAGCCCGGGGTATTTGAAGGGTTAATACTGAGCGGCGCTTATAATCCCGATTTGAAAATAGGGGTTTGGCGCCGCGAATGTATCAAAAAGGCCGGTTCAGAGGACGGAAAAGGCTCAGGATTGGGAATCCGGCTAAAGAAACCGCTTTTCAGGCGCTGGAGAGACCCTGTTCCGGCTTATTCGGATTTTTCAGGCTCGCGGCCTTCCTCGGGCGCGACATCCGTCTTGTCCAGCAGGGCGTGCGCGGTTTCCATGTCTTCCGCTTTGACCATAATCTTGATCTCTCCCATCCCGTCCGTCGTGAAGACATGGACGAACGGGGTGACCAGGGTCTGATAGACGCAGGGAATGCCGTTGCTTTCCAGGTAGCTCTTGATGACGTCGGCTTCGGCCAACCCCCAGACGTGAGTGACTTCCTTGAGATCCAGGTTCCGATTATCATCCATGGGTTCCTCCCTGCGCGGTCCGGGCGGCGGCTTCCCTGGCGCAACGCGCCTTGAACCGGTAATAGTCGGCTAGAATGCGGGCGTGGTCGAAGGCCAGGGGAGAGGGCAGGGCGCGGCGGGCGAAGACAGCCGCCGACCGGGCGTCGTCGCCCGCTTGGGGACTTCCCTTGGCCCGGGCTAAAAAGACGGTCGAAATCGTGTGCTTCCTGGGATCGCGGGCCGGATCGGAATATGTGTGGAACTGGCCCAGAAGCTTGATCCGCAAACCCGTTTCCTCGAAGCCTTCTCGGACGGCGGCCTGCTCCAGGGTTTCTCCGTATTCGACGAAGCCGCCCGGCAGAGCCCAACCGGGCGGGTAGTGGCCCCGTTTAATCAGGACGATCCCCGGCCGGCCTTTATCATCCTCGGTTTCGATGATCAGGTCGATCGTAGGGGCGGGATTTTTGTAGCGGGGCATGGCTGAGGATCCGATTCCATTCTAACCGACAACCGGGTGCCGTTCAACGCGCGGACGGCATGACACGTGTCCCCGATCCAGGACGATCGGCCCGAGGCGTTCTCGGGGAACGTTCCGGGGGGCGGTTTGGCATAGTCCTTGCATAAAGATATAATAGTCATACCGGTAAGGAGGCTGATCATGAGGCGAAAACAGATTCTTCTGATCGCGGCCGCGACGTTAGTCCTGGCCGGCCTTGCCGTCGCCGGATCAAGCTACCAAGTCGTCAATGGTCCGAAGGACTTCTATTACGGCCATATCAGCTTGACCGACATCCGAAAAGACATATCCGATCCCGTCGTCCAACGGGAAGGCAAGGCGCCCGAGCCGGCCGTCCTCAACCTTCCCCTCGGTCCGGGCGATACCATCCGGACCTTCAAGGATCGCCGGGTTGAGATCCAGTTCGACAACGCCACCATCGTCCGGCTGGATGTCGATTCGGAGCTGAAGATCGAAACCATTCTGGCCCAAGGCTTGAGCACGCCGAGCAAGATGTCCAACCTGGTTCTGACCAAGGGCCGGGCTTTCGTCATGTACAAGGAGTACAGCGGCCGGGAGCTTTTCCAAATCCTGACTCCCAAGGCGGCCGTGAAGTTCAAGCATAACTCGGTCGGTACGGTCGGCTTGACGCCGGACGGGGCGACCGACGTCCAAGTTCGATACGGCAAGGCGACGGCCCTCTACGGGGCCGACCTGAAGACGCCCAAGTCCCTCGTCGTCGAGGCCAAGCAGCGGGCGGTGTTCGGAACCGACAACCGGTTTTCCCTGGCGGACCCGCTGCCCTCGGATGCCTTCGAAGCCTGGAATACATCCGTCAACAAGGACTTCGACGCGCTCCACCAAGGCAAGAGCACGCTTCCCAAGCCCGTCCAGAGGCTCATGCCGGCGGTCTTTGATTGGGCCCAGCGATTCGGCAGCCATTACGGGGAGTGGATCTTCGACGATTACTTCGGTTATGTTTGGCGGCCGTTCTACAACGACGTCTATCCGTGGGGCTCGTGGCGGCCGTATTTCGCCGGCCGCTGGACCTCTTACAACCGCTCCATGTTCTGGGTTCCGAGCGAGCCCTGGGGCTGGATCCCTTACCACCTCGGCGTCTGGCAGTGGAGCAGCAAGCGGGGCTGGTATTGGATTCCCGGCTCGGCTTTCGCTCCGGCCTGGGTGGATTGGGCGTTCTACGATGGATACTGGTCCTGGCGCCCCTGGTCGATGTGGGATTGGGGGGAGTACTGTGGATGGTCCTGGTACGGCAGCCTGTTCAGCCGGATGTATAGGAGCGGCGACGGATATCCGAGAATTCGCCCCTGGGAGTACTTGGACTGGGGGGTGCTCCTTTATGATACTCGGTACTTGATGAAGCCCTACTCTCCGGTTCACGGGAACGAGGCAAGCGGTCCGACCGCCGGCGATCCCAATTATCCTTACAATAGACTCGGCGACCAGGCCAGGAAGGCCGCGGTTCCCTTGCCCGGGGACTACAGGGCCGGTCTTAGAGCCATGTTGAAGGATCTGAAAAACGGCGATCCCGCCGCCAACGAATCATTCCTGGCTCAAAGCAAATCCGCCAGCGTCGTCGCCATGGGCGATCTGCTGTCCTACGACGTTGCCAGCAAAGCCGTTCCGCTCGAGGCCTTCCGGGCTTCGGCGGCTTCCCGAAAGGCCAATGACGCGGCCGGGATCGCCCCCTCCACGGCGAAACCCGGAACGGATTCCAACCGCGCCTTGGTCAGCCAATCCGCCGAGCCGGAGGTCCGCCCCGGCGTCGGAGGGAAAGTCGAGAACGCCCGGCCCGTCTCCCCGCAGGATGCTCTTGGGCGGACGCTGGGACGGGCGGCTTCAACCCGGGTCGTTGAAAAGACCCCCCTGCGGACGATCGATTGGAACCCGGACGTCCTGTTCGCCCGGCGGATGGGAGTCCAGCTCCGCTACGAGAGCAGCCGGAACACGATCGTCTGTCCCGAGCTCAACCTGAACTCCGCCAATACTCGCTTCAACGAAACGAACCGTTGGAGCGGTGGATCGTCGACGGGAACGACGGCGCCTGGCGGCGACGGATCGACCCGCTCCGGCTCGTCCGGCTCCGGCGCGACGAGCACCGGGTCCTCATCGAGCGGGAGCACGACTTCCACAACCGCTCCCCCCGCGGGCGGGGCGGCCGGCCACGGCGGCCCCGTCAAGTAAGATTTCGTCGGGTCAGTTCGCCGGCTTCAGCAGGGCGCGAAGCTTGGCGACTTCCCGGGCGAACGCTTCCGTGTACTGTGTGCGCAGGGGGGCGACGGGATTGAATCGCCTTCCCAACGGATTGATGTAGGCGCCGTTCTGCTGGATGCGGTAATCCAAGTGCGGGCCCGTCGAAGCGCCGGACGAGCCGACTCTCCCGATCGTCTGGCCCATCCGCACCCGCCGGCCCCGCTCGACCAGGATACGGCTCAAGTGCATATACGTCGTCACATAGCCGTTGGCGTGCCGGACCTTGACGGCCCGGCCGGCGCCGCCCATCCATCCCGCGGATTCGACGAGCCCATCGCCGGTGGCCCGGACCGGCGTGCCGATCGGGGCGCCGAAATCGACGCCGTAGTGGGCCCGGTAGACCTTGTAGATGGGGTGGAAGCGGCTGCTGGTGAAGCGTGAAGTGATCGGGGCGGCGTAGGGGAGGGGCGAGCGGAGGAACTCCTTGCGCACGGACTTCCCGGCGGCGTCGAAATGGTCGGCTTCTTTCGTATCGGGATAAACGAAGCGGAAGGCCTCGTAGGCCTTGCCCTGGCAGACGAACTCGGCGGCCAGGATCTCGCCGTATCCGGCGAAAGCGCCCTCGCGGAAGTTTTTCTCGAAGACGAGCCGGAAGGAATCGCCGACCCGGAGCTCGGTGTTGAAATCGATGTCCCAGGCGAAGAGCTCGGCCATCTTCAGGGCCAGGACTTCCTTCTCGCCCTGTTTCTTGAGGGCGTTGATGAGGATGTCCTCGATCGTCCCGGCCGCTAAGGCCTGCCGGACCTCGAAGCGGTAGCTGATAATGCCGGGCAGAAAACGGTTCCCGATCCGGTCCACCCGCAGATAACGCCGGTCGTCGACGTCGTATTCAATGGCTTGGACGGTGCCGGCCTCGTCCTTGAAGAAGCGCATGGTCCGGTCGGCCATGACCTTGCGCAAGTCAAAGACGGGCTTGACTTCCTCGTAGAACGAATTCGCCTCGACTTCGCTGAAGCCGTGCAAAGCCAGGATGTCGCTCAACGTCGTCCCTAGAGAAATGGCCTCGATGACCGGGGCCGGGGGAGCGGGATGGGTCGGGAAGGGGATCGCCGGCGAGAATGAACCCTGTCCGGCGCCGCGGGGGAGAAAGAGAAAAATCGCGGCCGCGGCCAGGACGCCGACGACCGCGACCCAGATGATTTTCGGCGGGCGGCCGGACGGATGCCCCGGGTCCCGCGGCTGGACTTCACGCAGGAACGGTTCGTCCGGGTTCATCGCCTATTCATACGCTCCGGCGGGGGATATGGTTACACTCCGTCACCGGTCGGCCCAGGCCCTCCCGGCCAGGAAGGCGACGCGGGCGATGTCGGCCATGATGTCGGGGTTGATCCGGTAGATCGTGTCGCCGATGAGATGGTAGGCCAGATGCGGCCCGTTGGAGCCGATCGAAGCCGTGGCGATGCCGGCGGCATAAAAGGGGGCGAAATCGGACCCGCGCACGCCGGCCGGGCCGGACATCTTGCTCAGGCCGCGAATGATGCCGACATGGGAGTCGGCCTCGTCCAGGAAGGGCTTGAGGGCGTCGTCCGTATAGCCGCCCCACGCGCCGTCGCCCTCGCCGGTCATATCGAAGTTGAGCATGGCGTCGACCTTGGCGAAAAGCGCGGGGACATGGCCGACAAACCAGGTCGAGCCCTGCAGGCCCTTCTCTTCGCCCCCGAAGAGGACGAAGACGACGGACCGCTTGGGCTTCTGCTTCAGCGCGGCGAAGGCCCGGGCGATCTCCATGACCGTGGCCGAGCCGCTGGCATTGTCGTCCGCGCCGGGGAAAAGGAAGCCCATGTGCAGGCCGTCGTGGTCGAAGTGGCCGCCGACGACCAGGCATTCCTTCTTGAGGACGGGATCCGAGCCTTCCACGCAGCCGGCGACGTTGTAGCCGATGCCGTCGGGATGGTTCTCGGCCTCGACTTCATAGCGGATCCGTGACTTGAGGGCGGAGCTCAACGGCTTGCGGTAGGTCAGCAGGTCTTTTTTCAGCTCGGCGCTGGTGACGCCGATCTCCTTGAGCAGGGAGTCGGCGACCTTCTCGCTGATCATGGCCGGCAGGAATCCCCGCCTCCAGTCGCCGTTGGGGTTCGACAGGGGCTCGGGGTAGATGTAGATGAGCCCGGCGGCGCCCTTCTCCTGGGCTGTTTGCATCCGGGTCCGGTGCTCGTCGTGATGATTGTAGCGGTCGTCGCGGGCCGGCGTGCCCCGGAAGCAAAGCACCATCTTGCCCTTGACGTCGAGTCCGGCGTAGTCGTCATAGCCGAGCTCGGGAGCCGAGATGCCCCAGCCAGCGAAGACGAGTCCGGCTTCGATCTTGCCGCTGTCGGTGAAGATCAGCGGCAGGAAATCCGAGTTGGGGGCGAGCTTGCGGCCCGCCGCGTCGCCCGGCAGGGAGACCGTCATCTCGGCCGATCGGACGACGGTGTAGGGGGACGGGTAAGGCAGAAGGTAGCCGTCCTTGGCGCTGACCGGCTTCAAGCCCCAGGCGCGGAACAGCCCGGCCGCCCAGCGGGCGGCGGCGGTATAGCCCTCGTGCCCCGTCATGCGGCCGGCGAAGGCGGGATCGGCCATGGTCTTCACATGAGCGTAGGCGGAAGCGCCGTCGATCACGGCCAGGGCTTTGGCGATATCGGAAGGGAGGGGCTTTTGGGCGGAGGCACGCGAGGCTCCCAAGCCGGCGGCTGCACCGACGCAGACGAGGCCGAGGACGAGAATGAGTATGGGATTTTTTTTCATGATTTTGGGCCTTTTTCAATCGAATTGCGGCGGAGGTTTTTGCGGCGGGCGATCTCCAAGCGGACCGGCTTGTCCAGGACCATGACGTAATAGATGCCCAGACAGCAGATGATGACCAGAAACCGCCAGGTATTGCCCTTCAGAAGAGACAGCACGGCGGTCACGGCCGCTCCGGCCAGGAGGGCCACGTGGAAGAGGGCGAAGAGCGTGTCTCCGAGCCGGCTGCGTTGGGCGGCCATGACGGCTCCGGCCGGGCTTACTGGGCCCGGCGGATGGACAGGATGGTCACCGCCTGGCGGGGAGCGTCCTCGTAGCCCTTGATGGTGCCGGTGGCGACGCCGGCGATGGCATCCACGATGTCGAGCCCGGAGGTCACCTTGCCGAAGACGCAATACCCGAATCCTTCCTCGCTGGTGTTCTTGTTGTCGAGCATGGCGTTATTGGCGTGGTTGATGAAGAACTGGGCCGTCGCGGTGTGGGGAGCCGAGAAGCGAGCCATGGCGATCGTGCCGCGCAGGTTCTTGACCTTGTTGGTCGCCTCGTTGCGGATGGCGGCCCGGGTCGGCTTCTCGGCCATGTCGGCGGTCAGCCCGCCGCCCTGGATCATGAAGCCCTTGATGACCCGATGGAAGATCGTGTTGTCGTAGAACTTGGCGTCGACGTAGGCCAGGAAATTCTTGACGGTCAACGGCGCCTTGTCGGCGAAAAGCTCCAGGGTGATGTCGCCCTTGGTCGTCTTGATGATGACGGCGGGATTGGCCGTCTGGGCGGCGAGGGAGGAGGCCGCGCCGAGGATGATCCCGGCCGCGGCGAAGAGGAAGAGAATCCGTTTGGACATGGCGGCAGTCTCCTTGATCCCGCGGGGCCGTGCCTGCGCCTCTGCGGGCCGAAACCGCAAGATAGCACGGCGTCCCGGCGCCGGTCAACTTGAAGGCCGGGCCGCTTCGAGGAGGGCGTCCGGTATCAGCGGAACAGCCGCGGCGCCAGGTCGGACAGGTAGATCCGCCAGTTGGCCCAGGTATGGCCGCCCGGCGTCTCCCGGAAGAGGAAAGAGAAGCCGTGCTTCTGCAACCGCTCGGCCAGGACCCGGGATCCCTGGTAGGCCATCGCGTCCTTGACGCCGCAGCCGACATAGTAGAGCTTGACGCCGCTCTTGTGAAGGGCGGCCAGCGCCTTGTCCAGCGCCTCGTCGGCGTTGCGGACGCCGGAGCTGAAGACGCCGATCCAGCCGAACATGCCGGGATGGGCGTTGCTGACGGCGACGGTGTGCATGCCGCCCATGGACAGGCCGGCGATGGCCCGGGAATCCTTGGCCGCCTTCACCCGGTAGCTTTTCTCGACGTAGGGGATGATGTCCTTGGCCAGGCTTTCGGGGAACGTGGGCCGGCCGGGCGCTCCCATCATCGGGACCGTGCCTTGCGGCCCCGTGGCCGGTCCCAGGGCCGAGCCCTGGCCGACCACCTGATTCGCGTTGCCGTTCGGCATGACCACGATCATGGGCACGGCTTTTCCCTGGGCGATGAGATTGTCCAGGATCACCGCCGTCCGGCCGAGCGTCCCCCAAGCATCCTCGTCGCCGCCCGCGCCGTGCAGAAGGTAGAGGACCGGGAAGCGGCCCTTGCCCTTGCCGTATCCGGGCGGCGTGTAGACGGCCATCCGGCGGATGAGCTTCAGGGTCGGCGAGGGATACCAAATCAGCGAGACCGCGCCGTGCGGAACGTCCTTCCATTCGTAGAGCGACGACTCCGGGCCGGATATGATCAGGATGTTGTCGAGGCGGGAGCCGTCCCGCTTGGTGGAGGAGTTGCGCGGGTCGAGCGTCCGCACGCCGTCGACGCTGAAGGTGTAGCCCCAGAGCTCGGGCGCCAAGGGGCCGACCGTGGCGGACCAGAGGCCTTGTCCGTCCCGAACCATCGGCACGCCGGCGCCGCCTTCCCAATCTCCGTTGAGCAGGACCTCGGACGCATCCGGCGCCTGCAGCCGGAAGGCGACCCGCTTGTCGGGCAGGATCTCGGGCGAGGGGAGAACGGCGGCGCGGGCGGGGCCGATCCGCCGCCCGCTCATGGGCGGCGCGGGCTTCCACTCGGCGATCTCTTTGGCGGGCGGGAGCGCGGCGCTTTCCATTTTCACGACCAGCTCGTTCGCCAGCTTGAAGGACGCGGTCTGCCGGATGTCGCGCGAGGAGGCTCCGATTCCGACCTCATAAGTTCCCGGCTCCGCGATCCAGGCGGAGCGGGCGGCGTCGAAGGAGGCCAAGCTTCGCCCGCTCAGGGCGAAGGCTAAAGTTTGCGATTCGCCCGGCCGTAGGAGCTTCGTCTTGGCGAATCCCTTGAGCTCCAGGGCGGGCTTGTCGAGCCGGCCCGCGGGCGCCTTGAGGTAGAGCTGGACGGCTTCCTTGCCCGGTCGATCGCCCGCGTTTCTGATCTCCACCGTTGCGGTCAGCGCGCCGTCGAACGTCTCGGCGTCAAGCTTCAGGTTCGCGTATGCGAATCGGGTGTAGGACAGGCCGTAGCCGAACTCGTAGGCGGGCCGGACGCCGAAGGATTCGTAGTATCGATAGCCGACGTAGATGCCGTCCTCGTAGATCACCACGGAGGGCCGCCCTCCCCGGAAGCCGCCCGGCTGGGCTGGGGCGGGCGCGGGCGTCTCGGGCGGGGTCTCGCGGCCCGGGAAGAGGCCCGCCGACGGCACGTCTTCATAGCGGACCGGGAACGTCGCGGCCAGCTTGCCGGAGGGATTGACCTTGCCGCTCAAAAGATCGGCGATGGAATGCCCGGTCTCCTGCCCGCCCTGCCAGGCCAGCAGGATGGCGTCGGGGCGATCCCGCCAGGAGGCGGTCTCGATGACGCCGCCGACGTTGAGGATAACCACGGACGTCTTGCCCTTGGCCCGGAAGGCGGACGTGACCAGCTTGATCATGGCGCGTTCGGTCTGGGTCAGGCGGAAGTCGCCTTCCGTGTCCGTCCGGTCGCGGCCTTCGCCCGAGTTGCGGCCGATGGTGATGACGGCGGCGTCGGCCCGGCCGGCGAGCCCGTCGACGAGCGCCGCGTTGAGGTCCATCTCGGAGATGGTCCGCGGCCCGGTCATGAAGCTTCGCGGCCCGTCCGGCCGGCTCTCGCGGACCGCTTTCAGGTAGGCGGCGTAGAGGGACCGCAGTCCGCCTTCAACGGCGTAGCCGGCTTTCTCCAAGCCCTCGACGAGCGAGACGCTGTAGGCCTCGTTGACATCGCCGCTGCCCGTGCCGCCGGTGATGATCTCATAGGAGGTGTTGCCGAAGGCCGCGATCGTCTTGATCGCGGGAGCCCAGGGCAGGGCGCCGCCGGCGTTCTTCAGCAGGACCATGCCCTCCGCCGCGGCCCGCCGCGCCGTCTCGGCGTGGGCCTTGAGGTCGGGTTTGTCGGAATGCGTCCGGCCCATGAAGCGGGGCGTCTTCAGGACGATTCGCAGGATCCGCTCCACGTTCCGATCAAGGATTCCGACGTCCAGCTTGCCGTCCTTGACGGCCTGGACGATGGCCTGCGACTGGGTGGGGCTTCCCGGCATGAGCAGCTCGTTGCCGGCCGTCATCTGGGCGGCGGGATCCTTGCCTCCGCCCCAGTCGGTCATGACGAAGCCCTGAAAGCCCCAGTCGTCGCGCAGGACCTTGGTCAGCAGGTCGGCGCTTTCCGAGGCGTATACGCCGTTGATCAGGTTGTAGGACGACATCACCGTCCAGGGCCGGGACTCCTCGACGGCGATCCGGAAGCCCTCGAGGTAGAGCTCGCGCAGCGCCCGCGGGCTGACGATCGTATCCAGATGGAAGCGGTTCGTCTCGGCGTTGTTGGCGGCGAAGTGCTTGACCGAGGTGCCGACGCCCTGCGACTGGACGCCGGAGACCACGGCCGCCGTGATCTTCCCGGCGACATACGGATCCTCGGAAAAGTATTCGAAATTCCGGCCGCACAGGGGATTGCGGTGCAGATTGAGGGCCGGCGCCAGGAGAATGTCGACGCCGTACTCGACCATCTCATTGCCTACCGCCCGGCCGACTTCGGCGGCCAGGTCCGTGTCCCAGGTCGAAGCCATCAGGGTCGAAACCGGAAAGGCCGTGGCGTAGTAGGTCGCCTTGTCGTTCTCGCGGTTGGGATTGATCCGAAGCCCCGCGGGCCCGTCGGCCAGAACCATCGCCGGGATGCCGAGGCGCGGTATGGCGACGGTCGTTCCCGCGGCGCCCGGGACGAGGCTGGGGGAAGAGACCGGGGCCGGAGAAGGAGCCGCGGCGGGCTTGGAGGGGGAAGCGCCGGCCGCGGCGGCGGGCGGCGCGGCCAGCTTGCGCATGGTGTTGAAGCCGACGACGAAGCTCGCCTTTTCTTCCAGGGTCATGGCCGCGATGACGTCCTTGAGCGGGGCCCGGCCCAGCTTCGGCGCATCTTGGGCCGGGAGATGCACAGACAGCGGAATCAAGCCGAAAGCGCAGACGGCCGTCAGGCATGCGAGCAAGGGGGATTTCTTCATGAGTCGACCTCCCGTCAGAAGATCCGCGGCCGGCGCGCGGGCTTCGGGCGAAGGCGATGATACCACCGGCTTTCCGCCCGGGCAATTGCCGGCGGCTTGACCTGGCTCCATCCGCGACCTATATATGAAACAAAGGGAAAAAGTTCGCGAGGAGGTCGTCATGCGGCCAAAATCCTTCGTCGGCGTGGTGGGGCTTGCCCTTTGCCTCGTTTCGGGGGCCGTTCCCGCCCGGGGGCAGGGCCATTTCGAATTCGGCTTTCACTATGGTTCCTGGAGCCTCAATCTGCTCAAATCGACCTTTGAGGGATTGGCTGACAGCTTTGCCGAACAGTTCAAGAACCAGCAGTTCGACAAGCTGCAGGAGCAGAATCCCGGCATCGACCTGCGGGAGGTTGATTTTCTGACCACCGTCGAATTCGATTCGAGCGGCAAGGACTTCGGCTTCGACGTGCGCTGGTACCCGGCGGGGGAGAAAGGTTCGTTCTCGATCGGATTGGCGGTCGAGAAGCTGACCATGAAAATCGCCGTCCCCACCGCCACGACCGCGATGACCCTGGAAGACTCGTCGACCCACGAGATCATCTCTTTCGAAGGGAGCGCGTCGGGCGAAGTGAAGGCCACGCCGCTGGCTTTCCTGCTGACTTTCCGCTGGGACATCTTTCCGCGCAGCGTCGTCCATCCGTACTTCACGCTCGGATTCGGGGCGGCCGGAGTAAGCGCCTGGGACGAGACGACGATGACTTATGAGATCAGCGGCACGGCGGAATTTCCCGGCGAAGAGCCGCAGACGATTTCCGATACGGGGAGCAAGACCCTGCTCCAGCTCAAGGAGGAGGACGCCCAACGCAAACTCGAGGCAGGCTCCGACGAGGATCCGTTCGACTATCCGATCAAGTTCTTCCCCTTCTTCCAGCTCCACTTCGGGCTTAAGGCCAAGCTGGCCAAGTTCGCCCACCTCATGGTCGACTTCGGGATCCTGGACGGATTCGTCCTGCGCGGCGGCCTCGCTATCCGTATTTAATCGAATGATCATTTCTCAAGAGCCCTTTGACGAGGGCGGCCTGTTTGTAATACATAGACTCTTTCCAATTCCTTAGGCGAGGAGTCTTCATGCGCCGCTTGCGAACCCCATCCTGTATCCTGATCCTGACGCTGTCCTTCGGCTTGACGGCGGCTGGCGCGACGACACTCCAGCGGCCCGGACAAACCGCCGCGCCCAAGACCGACGAGCGGAAGCTTTTGGACGCCATGCACCTCATCCAGAGCGGAACGCTCCTTGATTACGTCAAGGAAATGGTCTCCGAGAAATACGGCGGCCGCTTGACCGGTACGGACGAGTACAAAGCCTGCGCCGAATGGGTCGTCTCGCTTCTCAAGTCCTGGGGCGTTCAGCCGGGCGGCGAGAACGGGACTTACTACCAGGCCTATCCCAACCCCTATACCATCGTCTCCAAGGGCGGGTACTTGACCATGGATATTCCCGTCAAGGGCGACGTCATCAAGAAGTCCTACACGTACGAGGACGAGTTCATCCCCGGCGGGACATCGGGCTCGGGCGAGATCGCGGCCGAAGTGGTCTTTGTCGGCTACGGCGTCACCGCGCCGGAGCTGGGCTACGACGATTACGCCGGAGTCGACGTCAAAGGCAAGATCGTGTTGATGAATCCCGAGGTTCCCCTGCGGGCGGACGATTCCGAGACGTTCAGGAAATGGCGGCCCTACTCCTTCCACCAGTACAAGCTGGAGAACGCCGCGGCCCACGGGGCCAAGGGCATGATCTACAACTACGGGCCGATCGGGAATCCCAACAGCTCCTACCGGGAAGGATTCGTCTACCATCATGTCGGCGCCGCCGTCGTGGCCGACGTCTTCGCCGGCACGGGGAAAACCCATGCCGAGACCCTGGCCGCGATCCGCAAGGACCTCAAGCCGCGCTCCTTCGCCACGGGCAAGACGATGGCGATGAAGAACATCACCGTCCATCATCCCGAGGGCGTCGGGTTCAACGTCGTCGGGGTCATTCCCGGAACCGATCCCGTGCTCAAGGACGAGGTCATCATGCTGGCCGGCCACCTCGACCATCTTGGCCGCCTGTGGGAGCTTCTGCCCGGGGCCAACGACAACGCCACGGCCGTGGCGGTCGGATTGGGCGTCGCGGAAGCCATGGCCAAATGCGAGATCAAGCCCAAGCGGACGATCGTCTTCGCTTTCTTCGGCTCGGAGGAGCAGGGCGTGGCCGGGTCCAAGTCCTATGTCGAGCACCCGCTCTTCCCGCTGGACAAGACCTTGGTCCTGATCAACATGGAAGGTCCCGGGATCGGGGACCGGATTTCCGCTTCAGGCGCCACGACCTACCCGGCCTTTTGGTCGTTCATCGAAAAGGCCAACCAATCTTACATTCACCGGATCGTTTCGGGCGGCGGGACGGCTTACCCCGGCCGGCCTCGCCAGGATTCGGCCTGGTTCTTCTGGGCCGGCGTCCCCGCGCTGACCTTCGGCGCCGACGGCGGCAAGCCGGTCCCGTACTCCACCTATCACAACACTCGGGACAGCCTGGATCTCGTGACGCCCGAGATCATGGAGGACATGGCCCAGCTCTTCTTCATGGCCATTATGGATATGGCCGACGAGCCGGCCCTTCATTTCCGGGTCAAATAGGGCGGCGTCAGATGTGCAGCTCGACGACGTCCTGATCCTGCAGGATCTCGTCGCGGGTGATCATCTGGCCGGAGTAGGAGCCCTCGCGCCAGAGCTTGGCGTAAGCCAGCTGCTCGGCGAAGTCCTTATGGACGGAGCGGGCGATGTCCACCACGTTGGCGCTCCGTTTAAGGACGTGGGGATCGTTTAGATCGACTTTCTTGCCCGGCGGCTTGCTGTAGACGCGAATGACCTGGAGCAGATCGAAGATGCGGCGCCGCAATCCCTCCAGGCCTTCTCCGTTTTCGACCGATACCGGCACGATCGGAAGCTGGGCTTCGTAGAAGAACCGCAAGGCTTCGAGATTCTCGCCCGCCGGATCCAGGTCGGTCTTGGAGGCGACGAGGAAAGAGCGCTTGCGGAAGATCCGCGCCGCTTCCTCGGCCGGAGGCGTGAACGATTCGGAGACGAACTCGACCCGCTTGTCCTTGAGTCGGCCGAACAGCGTTTCGAGCAGGCCGGGCGTCTCCGGGGCGGACGCGTCCGCGACCATCAGGGCGACGTCGGCGACCTTGATCAATTCGACCTGCCAGCTCTCCAGGAACTCGGCCGTGATGGGCGGGAGATCGACGAGTTGGATCTTGATGTTCTCGAACTTCATCATGTAGGGCGAAGGCATGCGGGTCGTGAACGGATAATCGCCGATTTCGGGCTCGGCCCCCGTCAGGGCCTTGATCAAGGAGGACTTGCCGGAGTTCGGCGGCCCGACCAGAACGACCTGGCCGGCGCCCGTTTTTTCGATGAGGTACGAGACGCCGACGCCGTGCTTGCCCGAGACGGAGGGCTTCAGCATCTCCTCCTTGAGCTTGGCGATCATGGAGCGATGCTGGGCGACCATCTTCTCGGTGGCCTTGTGCTTCGGGATGAGGCGCAGCAACTCCTCGTAGATCTCGATTTTTTCCGCGGGGGTGGCGGCCGAATGGAGCTTCTTATGCGCTTCCAGATACTGCGGGGTCAGGTTGGCCGCCATGACTGGATTATACCAAAAAACGGCCCCGGCGCGCGCCCTGGCCTAAAGTCCGTCGCGGGAATGGGCCTTTCCCCAAAGCCTTGCGCAGGCCGGGCCGCCCGGCCACAAAATATTGTGGAATCGGGCGCTTTTTCCCCTTTACAAAATGAGCCGGACTGAAGTATAATTTCCGGTTGAAAAAGGGCTTTGAGAGTCCTTAAAGACGGAACCTTATAACGCTCAATATAAAAGAGTTAGGTGCCCATGCCCGAACAAAAATATTCAGCCGAGAGCATCAAGGTCCTGAAGGGCCTGGACGCGGTCCGGAAACGGCCCGCCATGTACATCGGGAGCACGGGCTCGGAGGGCCTTCACCACCTGGTCTACGAGGTCGTGGACAACTCCATCGACGAGGCTCTGGCCGGGTTCTGCAAGAACATCGAGGTCTTTATCCACGTCGACAACTCGATCACCGTCATCGACGACGGCCGCGGCATCCCGGTCGAGATGCACAAGAAGGAGAAGAAGTCGGCGGCCGAAGTCGTCATGACCATCCTCCACGCCGGCGGCAAGTTCGACGACAAGTCCTACAAGGTCTCGGGCGGCCTGCATGGTGTCGGCGTCTCGGTCGTCAACGCCCTGTCCAAGCGGCTGGACCTGGAGATCAAGCGCGACGGCGGCATCTTCGTCCAAAGCTACGAGCGGGGCGCCGCCCTGGCCAAGCTCAAGCAGGTCGGCAAGACCAAGAAGACGGGGACCAGGATCACCTTCTGGCCGGACGACGAGATCTTCGAGATGACCGAGTACGACTTCGACATCCTGACCCAGCGGATGCGCGAATTGAGCTTCCTCAACCGCGGCATCCGGATCGCCATCACCGACGAACGGTCGGGCAAGTCGCACGACTTCCAGTACAAGGGCGGCATCCTGGAGTTCGTCCAATACCTGAACCAGAACAAGGAAGTCCTCAACCCGCGGCCGATCCTGTTCGAGTCCCAGAAGGACGACATCATGGTCGAGCTGGCCTTCCAGTACCACTCCGGCTACAACGACAACATCTTCACCTTCGTCAACAACATCAACACCCACGAGGGCGGCACCCACCTGATCGGGTTCAAGTCGGCCCTGACCCGCTGCCTCAACGCCTACGCCGAGAGCCACAACCTGCTCAAGGACCTGGGCGCGGCGAGCCTGTCGGGCGACGACTCCCGCGAGGGCCTGACCGCGGTCCTGAGCGTCAAGATGCGCGATCCGCAGTTCGAGGGCCAGACCAAGACCAAGCTGGGCAACTCCGAGGTCAAGGGCATCGTCGAATCGCTGGTCAACGAGCAGCTGGCCGCCTACCTCGAGGAGAACCCGACCAACGCCAAGCGGATCGTGCTCAAGGCCCTGGATGCGGCCCGGGCCCGCGAGGCCGCCCGCAAGGCCCGCGAGATGGCCCGCCGCAAGAGCGTCCTGGAATCCTCGTCCCTGCCGGGCAAGCTGGCCGACTGCCAGGAGCGCGACCCGGCCCTGGCCGAGATCTACCTGGTCGAGGGCGATTCCGCCGGAGGCTCGGCCAAGCAGGGCCGCGATCGCCGCTTCCAGGCCATCCTGCCCCTGCGGGGCAAGATCCTCAACGTCTGGAAGGCCCGCCAGGACAAGGTCTTCAATAACGAAGAGATCGGGGTCATGGTCGCCGCCCTGGGCGCCTCCATCGGCGAGTCGGAGGAGGACAGCAGCCTGGCGAAGCTCCGCTACCACAAGGTCATCATCATGACCGATGCCGACGTGGACGGGGCGCACATCCGAACCTTGCTGATGACCTTCTTCTACCGCGAAATGAAGGGTCTGATCGAGCAGGGCTTCGTCTACATCGCCCAGCCGCCGCTCTACAAGATCACCCGCGGCCGCGAGATCCTCTACCTCAAGGACGAACGGGCCTACGAGAAATGGATCGTCAAGAAGATTTCCGAGGACTTCAAGGTCCGGGTCAAGAACCGCAAGGAAATCTTCGAGGGCGAGAAATTCCGCAAGCTCTTCCTGCGAATGCTCCAGAAGAAGCACTACATCAAGTTCCTGGAGCGGAAGAGCTACCCCTTCTTCCTGATCGAGATGCTCATCCATGAGGGGGTCGACAGCCTGGAATATCTCCAGGACAAGAAGAAGGTCAAACGCCTGCAGGGCCTGATCGAAGCCAAGGACCTCAAGGTCGAGCTCGTCAAGGACGAGGAATACGACGCCTTCGAGCTGACCGCCAAGTTCGGGGTCAACGGCATGTCCATAACCTGCCGGATCAACCACGACCTGATCGAATCGTCCGAGTACAAGGCCCTGTACAAGATCTTCGAGGAGATGCGGGACTTCAGCCCGCCCTTCGAGGTCATCAGCGACAGCGAGACCGTTCTGGTCGAGAACGAGCTCAAGCTCCTCGAGTACCTGCACGACAAGGGCAAGAAGGGCGTTTCCATCCAACGCTACAAGGGCTTGGGCGAGATGGCCCCCGAACAACTCTGGGAGACGACCATGAACCCCGAGAACCGCTCCCTTCTGCGGGTCTCGATCACCGATGCCGTCGCGGCCGACGGCGTCTTCGACGTCTTGATGGGCGACGACGTGGAACAGCGCAAGCAGTTCATCGAAGCCAACGCCCACCTGGTCCAGAACCTGGATATCTGATTTCCCCGACACCCCGATAGGCGGCGAATATGGCCAAAAAAATCAAACGAACCCGAACCCAAACCCCGGACAACCCCCCCGTTCCGAAGGACGGCGCCGAAGCGCCGGCCGGGCCCGGCCCGGAACAGGAAAAAGCCAAGGAAAAGGCGCCCCAGACCCAGCAGCCTCTGTTCCCGATGGCGGCCGACCTCTCGGTCGTCGGCCTCGAGGAGGAGATGAAGCGCTCCTACCTCGACTACGCTATGTCCGTCATCATCGGCCGGGCCATCCCGGACATCAAGGACGGCCTCAAACCCGTCCATCGGCGCTGCCTGTACTCCATGTACGAAACGGGCACGACCTACAACAAACCGTATAAGAAATCGGCCCGCATCGTCGGCGACGTCATCGGCAAGTACCACCCCCACGGCGATCAGGCGGCGTACGACACGATCGTCCGCATGGCCCAGGAATTCAGCATGCGGGCCGTCCTGGTCGACGGCCAGGGCAACTTCGGGTCGATCGACGGCGATCCGCCGGCGGCCATGCGCTACACCGAGGTCCGGATGAGCAAGCTGGCCTCGGAGATGATGGCCGACATCGAGAAGGACACGGTTCCCTTCGTGCCCAACTACGACGAAAGCCTGACCATGCCCGAGGTCCTGCCGGCCCGCTTCCCCAACCTCCTGGTCAACGGCAGCTCGGGCATCGCCGTCGGCATGGCCACCAACATCCCGCCCCACAACCTGGCCGAGGTCTGCGACGGCGTGGCCTACCTGATGGAGCACCCCAACGCCTCGCTGGACAAGATCATGGAATTCGTCCCCGGACCGGACTTCCCGACCGGCGGCTACATCTTCAACCAGCAGGGCCTGCGGGACGCCTACCGGGACGGCCGCGGGTCCATCCAGATCCGGGCCAAGTCGATGATCGAGCGGGGGGACAAGGGCGAGCGGGAGCGGATCGTCATCACCGAGATCCCCTACGCCGTCAACAAGTCGCGCCTCTTGGAGAGCATCGCGGCGCTGGTCAACGCCAAGAAGCTGGAGGGCATCGCCGACATCCGCGACGAGTCCGATCGGGAGGGCATCCGGGTCGTGATCGAGGTCAAGCGGGGCGAGCTGCCCGAGGTCGTCCTGAACAACCTCTACAAGCACACCACCCTGCAGACATCCTTCGGCATCATCATGCTGGCCATCGTCGACAAGCAGCCCAAGATCCTCAGCCTGATCGACATCATGAAGTACTTCATCGCCCACCGCCAGGACGTCATCCGGCGGCGGACGCGGCACGACCTGAAAAAGGCCGAGGCCCGGGCCCACATCCTGGAGGGCCTGGTCATCGCCCTCGACAACCTGGATGCCGTCATCAAGCTCATCCGGTCCTCCAAGAACGCGGACGAAGCCCGGACCGGCCTGATGGAAAAGTTCAAGCTGTCCCAGCTCCAGGCCCAGGCCATCCTGGAAATACAGCTGCAGCGGCTGACCCACATGGAGCGGGACAAGGTCGTCCTGGAATACGAAGAGATCAAGGTTCTCATCGCCAAGCTGAAGAAGATCCTGGGCAGCGACAAGCTGGTCATGGACATCATCGGCGGGGAGCTGCGGGAGATCAAGACGGCCTTCGGCGAGCCCCGCCGGACGGAGCTTCGCGACGAAGTCGTCTCGGACTTGCGGCCCGAGGACCTGGTCAAGGAGGAGGACGTCGTCGTCCTCTTCACCCAGTCTGGCTACGTCAAGCGGACTTCGCTGTCGTCCTACCACTTTCAGATCCGGGGCGGCAAGGGCCGCAAGGGCATCAGCATGAAGGCCGAGGACGTGGTCGAATCGCTGTTCGTCTGCTCGACCCATTCCTACCTGATGTTCTTCACCAACATCGGGCGGGTCTACTGGCTGAAGGCGCTGGAGATCCCCGACGTCGGCGTCGCCGGCCGCGGCAAGGCCATCGTCAACCTGATCGACTTCCAGCCCGGCGAGAAGGTCACTTCGGTCGTGGCCGTCAAGGACTTCAGCGAGGACAAGTTCATCGTCATGATGACCAACGACGGCCAGATCAAGAAAACCGCCCTGAAGGAGTTCTCGAACATCCGCAAGGGCGGCATCATCGCCATCGGCCTGCGGCCCAAGGCCCAGCTCATGTGGACCCGGCTGACCGACGGCAAGCGCGACCTGGTCATCGCCACCAAGCTGGGCAAGGCCATCCGCTTCGGCGAGAAGGACATCCGGGCTATGGGCCGGACGGCGGCCGGCGTGCGCGGCATGACCCTGGGCAAGAAGGACGAGGTCATCGGCATGGTGGCCATCGGCGAAGAGGACAAGTTCATCTTCACGGCCAGCGAAAAGGGCTACGGCAAGAAGACCGAGATCGAGCTCTACCGCAAGACCCGCCGCGGCGGCAAAGGCATCTTGAACCTCAAGGTCACGCCCAAGATCGGTCCCGCCCTGGGCCTTCTCGGGGTGGGGGAGGACGACCTGCTGGTCGTCACCTTCTCAGGCAAAGTCATCCGGTTCAAGACGACCGCCGTCCGGGCTTCCGGCCGGGCCACGCAGGGCGTGCGGCTGATCAACCTCGACGATCAGGACCGGGTCTGCTCGGTGGCCAAGGCGAGCGAGAGCGAGTAAGGGGCTCGGGAGATAGGGGCCGAAAACGTTCACGATAATACCTATATAAAGTCATATCGCGATATAGCTAAATTCCTTTTCGTTGACACCATCCCCGCGAATTCATAGAATTTGCCCATCTTTACAGCACGTTTAAGGAGCGCGAATGGTTACAACTCTGGCAAATCTCTTTCTGAATACTGTCGAAAAATATCCCAAGCCCGACCTCATGCTGGTCAAAAAGGAAGGTCTTTACACCCCCATCTCGACCCGGGAATTCGGCGACACCGTCAAGCATTTCGCCCTCGGCCTGCACTCCCTCGGTCACGGACGGGGCGACAAGCTCATCATTCTCTCGGAGAACAGGCCGGAATGGGTCATGGCCGACATGGCCGACCAGTGTCTGGGCGCCATTACCGTTCCGGTCTATACGACCCTGGTGTCCGAACAGATCAAGTACATCATCAACGACTCGGATGCCCAAGTCGTGGTCGTCAGCAACTCGCTGCAGTGGCGGAAAATCGAGGCTATCCGTGAGGACCTGCCCGGCGTCCGCCAGTTCATCACCCTGGCCGCCGAGGCGCCCGCGCCGGGCGTCCTGACCTTCGCCGAGGTCGCGGCCAAAGGCCGGGCTCTGGCCGCCGAGAAGCCCGTCCTCTTCGAGTCCCTGGCCCGGGCCGTCAAGCCCGAGGACGAAGCCTCCATCATCTACACATCCGGCACGACCGGCCTGCCCAAGGGCGTCATTCTGACCCATGCCAATCTGGTCACCAATTTAACGGCCGCCGCGACCGTCATTTCGTTTTCGGACAAGGACACCGTGCTGTCCTTCCTGCCCCTGTCCCATATTCTGGAACGGATGGTCACCTTCACCTATCTCTACAAGGGCTGTTCGATCGCCTATGCCGAGAGCATCGAGACCGTGGCCGAAAATCTCCTTGATGTCCGGCCGCAAATCATGGTCAGCGCGCCGCGCGTTTTCGAGAAGATCTACGCCAAGGTCATGGACACCATCCTGGCCAGCTCCGGCCTGAAGCGCAAAATCTTCTATTGGGGCCTTCGGGTGGGCAAGGCGGCCAGCGCCCGCAAGCTGGCCGGCCAATCGCTCGGCGGCGTCCTCAAGCTTAAGCACCGTCTCGCCTCCAAGCTCGTTTTCTCCAAGATCGTGGCCAAGACCGGCGGCCGGGTCCGCTTCTTCGTCTCGGGCGGCGCGCCCCTGTCGTCGGATATCGCCGAGTTCTTCCACGCCATCGGGCTGACCATCCTGGAGGGCTACGGCCTGACCGAGACTTCTCCGGTGGTGGCCATCAACACCTTCGAAAAAATGCGCTTCGGCAGCGTCGGCCCGATTCTGCCGGGTGTGGAAGTCCGGATCGCCCCCGACGGCGAGATCCTGGTCCGCGGTCCCAACGTCATGAAGGGCTACTATAAGAAGCCCAACGAGACCCGGGAAGCCTTCACCGAGGACGGCTGGTTCAAGACCGGCGACATCGGCGTCCTGGACGGGGAGGGGATGCTGACCATCACCGACCGCAAGAAGGACCTGATCGTGACCGCCGGCGGCAAGAACGTCGCCCCGCAGCCGATCGAGAACATCCTCAAGACCAATCCTTACATCGCCAACGCGGTCGTCGTCGGCGACCGCCGCCGCTTCGTCAGCGCCCTGATCGTCCCGAACTTCGAGAAGCTGGAGGGCTACGCCAAGTTCATCCGCATCCCGTTCGAGGACCGGACCAGCCTCGTCCGTAACGCGCAGATCGTCGGCTTCCTGATGTCCGAGATCGACCGTTCGACGCCTCAACTGGCGCCCTATGAGAAAATCAAGAAGATCGTCGTCCTGGACCGCGATTTCGAGATCGAGAAGGACGAGATCACGCCGTCCCTCAAGGTCAAGCGGGCCATCGTCGAGGGCAAGTACAAGGACGTCCTCGACGCCCTGTACCGGGAGTAGGCGCATGGCCGGGGACGGAGCTCGGACGGCCTTATGACGCCCCGGGCTCCGGTCTATGTCCGGAAGGTCCGCGCCTTTCCGGCCGCGGGGCGGCCGCGGCGCGAACCTCTCCTGCCCCGGTTCGACATGGAGCTCACCGAGCGCTGCGACAACGACTGCATCCATTGCTGCATCAACCGGCCCGCCGGAGACGCCGCCGCGAAAGCCGCGGAGCTCTCGACCGCGGAGGTCAAGCGCCTGCTGGCCGAGGGGGCGGCCCTGGGCGCCCTGACCGTCCGCTTCACGGGCGGCGAGCCGCTCCTGCGAGACGACTTTCGGGAGATCTATCTCGCCGCCCGCCGCCTGGGCCTGAAGGTCATCCTCTTCACCAACGCCCGCGGGATCACGCCGGCGCTGGTCGACCTGTTCGCCCGCGTACCGCCCTTGGAGACAATCGAGGTCTCCGTCTACGGCATGCACCGGCGGTCCTACGAGGCCGTCAGCCGCCGCCCCGGGTCCTTCCGGGAATTTCGCCGAGGCGTCCGCCTCCTTCTCGACCGCGGCATCCCGTTCGTCGTCAAGGGCGCCGTCCTTCCCCCGAATCGGGGAGAACGGCGGGAGTTCGAGCGCTGGGCCCTGACCATCCCGGGCATGGACAAGCGGCCGCCGGCGTACAGCCTGTTCTTCGATCCACGGCACCGCCGCGACAATCCGGCCAAGGAGCGGGCCATCCGGCGGCTGCGCCTCCCGCCCCGGGAGGGCGCCGCATGGCAGGCCGAGGGGGGCCCTGAGTATTTCGACGAGATGAACCGGTTCGGCTCGAAGTTCCTGGGGCCGCCCGGGGCCGGGCTTTTTCGCTGCGGCATGGGCCGGCGCGTCTGCATCGACGCCTATGGCAAGGCCCAGGGGTGTCTTCCGCTCCGGGCGCCTGAGATGGCGTTCGATCTCCGGCAGGGCTCGCTCAAGGAAGCGGTGACGCGATTTTTCCCCCTCCGGGCGGCGGCAGCCGCCCGGAATCCGGCCTATCTCGAACGGTGCGCCCGTTGTTTTCTGAAAAGCCTCTGCGAACAATGTCCGGCCCAATCGTTCCTGGAGAACGGCACGTTCGACACCCCGGTCGAGTACCTATGCGACGTCGCTCACGCGCAGGCGGCCGGGATCGGGCTGATCGCCGAGGGCGAAAAAGCCTGGACGATCGGCAACTGGCGGGAGAGGATCCGCCGGGTTCGTTTGACAGCGCGACGAGGGCGATGATACGATTTTCGTGAATATGAAGAAAACCATGGACTTGAACGCGATCTACGTCCCCTCCGATGACGTCGTGGCCCGGGAGATCGAGGGCGAGCTGATCATCGTGCCCCTGACTTCGGGGGTGGGAGACATGGAAGACGAACTCTACACGCTGAACGAGACGGGGCGGGCGATTTGGGACGGACTGGACGGCAAGAAGCCCCTGAAGGACTTGATCGCCGGCCTGGCGTCCCAGTACGCGGCTCCGGCCGACGTAATCACCAAGGACGTCACCGGACTCATGGCCGAGCTGCTCAAGCGGCGGATGATCGTCGCCCGGCCGCCGGAATGATCCGGGCGTACCGCAACCCCTTGCCTCAGACGTATCGTTCCTTCCGGCCGCTTCCCGAGCTTCCGCTTTGGGACAAGATGGAGGCCCGGCGGCGGCTGTTGTCCTTCGACCTGGAAATCACGGCCCGCTGCAACAACGACTGCCGGCACTGCTACATCAACCTTCGGGCCGACGACCGTTCCGTCGCAGGTCGGGAGCTTGCGGTCCCCGAAATCGACCGCCTCGCGGGCGAGGCCGTCTCCCTCGGCGCCGTGTGGTGCCTGGTGACGGGAGGGGAGCCCCTCCTGCGGGAGGATTTTCCCGAAATCTACGTCCGCTTGAAGAAGAAGGGCCTCCTGGTTTCCGTGTTCACCAACGCCTGCCTGGTCCGCGACGAGCACATCGCCCTGTTCCGCAAGTATCCGCCGCGGGACGTCGAAGTCACGGTCTACGGCGCGACCGCGGGAACCTACGAGCGGGTGACCCGGAAACGGGGCTCCTTCCGCGCCTTTCGCCGGGGGCTCGACCGTCTTCTCGACGGCGGCGTCCCGGTGCGGTTCAAGGCCATGGCCATGCGTTCGAACGCCGCCGAACTGCCGCGGATCGCCGCTTTTTGCCGGGCGCGGACCAAGGACTATTTTCGATTCGACACCCAACTCCACATGCGCTTCGACGGGAACAAGACGCGGAACGCAGAAATCCGGGCGGAGCGGCTTTCCTCGGCGCGGATCGTCGCGCTCGAGCGCGCGGACGCGGATCATTTTCGCGCCCTCGAGAAGAAGTGCGGCGCCTTGGCCCGACCGTCGCCCTCGCCCGGCGGCGCGGCGCGCCGGCCGCTGCTCTACTGCGGCGCCGGGATGGGAAGCGGCTCGATCGGCTGGGACGGGACCTTCCGGCTCTGCTCCTCGCTCTGGCATCCCGACTGCGTTTTCGATGCGCGGCGGGGGAGCCTGGTCGAGGCTTGGCGCGATTTCGTCCCTCGCGTCCGGTCCATGCGATCCCTGAGCCGGCCTCTCGCGGGCGAATGCGGGGCCTGCACCCTGATCGATCTCTGCCTGTGGTGCCCGGCCCACGCTCATCTGGAGACGGGCAGGCTGGATGGGAAAATCGAAGCCTTTTGCCGGGCGGCCCGCGCCCGGGCTCGGGCCGTTCAAGCCGAGGCGGGGAGCCGGAGATGAAGCCCGTGGCCAGGGCCGAATTCCGCGTCCGCCCGGGCGGCATCCTGTCTCTTTCCGGCTCCGGATTGAAGGACCTTCTGGCGGCCGTCATGACCCGGAATCGGCCCTTCCGCTTCCGGGCTCGGGGTTTGAGCATGGCGCCTTTCATCAAAGACGGGGACATCGTGACGATCGGCCCCCTCCGGGCGCGCCGCCTTCGCCCGGGAGACATCGCGGCGTTCTGTTCAAAGGAGACGGGGAATCTGATCGTTCATCGAATCGTCCGGAAGCGGTCGGACGGCTTTCTCGTCCGGGGCGACAACGCCGCCCAAGCGGACGGCCCGGTCTCCGCGGCCGATGTATTCGGCCGGGTGACGCGGGTTGAACGCGGCGGGAGGGAGGTCCGCTTCGGCCGGGGACCCGAGCGTCGGGCCATCGCCTTCTTGAGCCGGATCGGCGTCCTCCGGCCGCTCATCGTCCGGGCCCGCAAGGTCATTCGCATTCGGCCCTGATCATTGTCCAAGGCGCCGTTAGGAAACGCCGCGCCGGGGGCGGACGGCTCCCTGCCGGGGGTTGTTCTTCGGGGATGGGGATCAGACTTCGTGGGGCTCGGAGTCGTCGGCCGGTGACGAGCTCACGATCACGGGCGAAGGCGACGTGCCGTCGTCGGCTGTTTTCAGCCAGTACAGGATGCGGCCGCAGGCCTCGCACAGGATGATGGTCTTGCCGGCGATCAGCTCGTCCAGAAGTTGCGGCCGGACGCGCATCTGGCACAGCGAGCAGAAATCATCCGTGACCTGGGACATGGCGATGCCGCCCTTCTTGACGTGGATGCGGTTGTAGAGCTTGACCTGCTCGGCGGGGATAAGCGGCAGCAGACCGGCCCGTTCGGACTCGGCCGCGGTCTTGCGGCTTTCGATCTCGCCCCGTTCGGCCGTCACGGCGGCCTTCTCGGCCTTAAGCGTGCCCTCCTGGGAGGCCTGGGCCGCCTGGGCCGCCTTGATTTCCTTCTCCACGTCGTCGGCGGCGATCATCTCGTTCAGGATGGTCTCCTCGATGACTTCGATCCTGGCCTGGGTCTCGGCGATCTCCTTCTTGATGGCCTCGAATTCCTTGTTCGACTTGACCTCGTTCTGCTGGCGCTTGTACTTGGCGATGGTCTCCCGGATGGACTTGATCTCGCCCTCCATGTCGCGCCTTTTCTTCTGGTTGGAAGCCAGCCTGTCCTTGGCCTGGGTGACGACATCGGTCGTGGCCTGGATCTTGCGGTCGATGGCTTCGAGCCGGCCGGGCACGGCTTCGAGAAGGGAGACGAGGCTGGCTATTTCAGCGTCCACATGCTGGAGCTTGATCAGTTGGTCGAAAGCGATATCCACAATGGATTCCTCATTTCAGGTGGGCCTACCAGGATTCGAACCTGGGACCGACCGGTTATGAGCCGGGAGCTCTACCGCTGAGCTATAGGCCCTAACCGGCCTTTTATACCATAGATCGCAGCCCGGCTCAATTCTTTTTAGTGTCCGTTGGTGAAGCTCTTCAGCTTCTTGGAGCGGCTGGGGTGCTTGAGCTTGCGCAGGGCCTTGGCTTCGATCTGGCGGATGCGTTCGCGGGTGACTTTGAACTGCTGGCCGACCTCTTCCAGGGTGTGCTCGTTGCCGTCGCCCAGCCCGAACCGCATCTTGAGAACCTTGGCCTCGCGCTCGGTCAGGCTCTTGAGGGCTTCCTCGATCTGCTCCCGCAGGTTGATGTGGATGACCGTCTCGGGCGGGGAGGGCATGACCTTGTCCTCGATGAAGTCGCCCAAGTGGCTGTCCTCCTCCTCGCCGATGGGGGTTTCGAGCGAGATGGGCTCCTGGGCGATCTTGATGATCTTGCGGACCTTGCCGACGGGCATGTCCATTTTCTTGGCGATCTCTTCCGAGGTCGGCTCGCGCCCGATCTCCTGCACCAGCTGGCGGCTGACCCGGATCAGCTTGTTGATCGTCTCGATCATGTGGACCGGGATGCGGATGGTGCGGGCCTGGTCGGCGATGGCCCGGGTGATGGCCTGGCGGATCCACCAGGTGGCGTAAGTCGAAAACTTGTAGCCGCGGCGGTACTCAAACTTGTCCACGGCCTTCATCAGCCCCATGTTGCCTTCCTGAATGAGGTCCAGGAACTGCAGGCCGCGGTTGCTGTACTTCTTGGCGATGGACACGACCAGCCGCAGGTTGGCTGCCACCAGCTCCTTCTTGGCCTGGTCGCTGATCTTCTTGCCGGTGGTGATGGAGCGGACGGTCTTGCGCAGGTTGGCCGGGTCCAGCCCGACGTCCTTGATGACGGTCCGGATCTGGTGGTTGATATCGTGCAGCTTCTCGGCCAGCTCCGGGTCCGGCTTTTTGCGGCGGGACTTGGCCAGCAGCAGCTCGGCTTCCTCCTTCTTCTCCTCCAGTTGGTTGACGACGTGGAGGCGGCGGCGGAGGATGTCGATGATTTTTTCCTTCTGGCTCGTGCGCAGGTTGAGATCCCGGATGGAGCTCGATATCTGGACGATGACCCGGCTGCGGGAGAGGGCGTTCTTGCGGTTGTTGGGGATCTTGTCCAGCTTGCGGCTCAAATCCCGGATGCGCTTGATTTTGCCCAGGATCTGCTTCTTCTTTTCCTCCAGCTTGCCTTCGGCGATATCGTCCTCGGAGACGTCGAACGTCTCCTGGATGACCATGGGCTCGACCTTGATCCGCTCCTCCAGGGCCAGAACCTCGTTGAGGACCAGCCGGGTCTTGCTCAAAGCCTTGACGATGGCTTTCTCGCCCCGCTCGATCTCGCGGGCGATGGCGATCTCGCCTTCCCGGGTCAGCAGGGAGATGTTGCCCATCTCGCGCAGGTAGAGCTTGACCGGGTCGGTCGTCCGCTCCAAGCCCTGGGTCGTGACCAGCTCGTTCTTGCGCCGGCGGGGGATGACCTCGCGCTGCTTTTGGTCCAGAATCTTGATGCCGTAGTCGTCGATCGAGCTTAAAAAGTCGTCAAAATTGCCCTCGGACTCGAGCTCGTCCTGAAAGGTCTTGTCGATATCCTCGAACAGCAGGTAGCCCTGCTTGCGGCCCTTGGAGATCAGCTCCGAGATCTCGTCTTTGGCGCTCTTGGAAGCCGCCGCCGCGCGGCTTGCCTCGGAGGCCGGTTGGGGCTTCGTCGGTTTGGCGGACTTCGCGGGCGCGGCGCGTTTCGCGGCAGCCGCGGATTTCGCGGGCGAAGCGGGCTTGGCGGGCTTCGTAGGTTTGGCTGGCTTCATAGGCTTCATCTATGCTTACGCTCCGTTCCGGCGTTCTGTTGCCGCGTTCCGCCCTCGTTGACGAGTTCGCGGGTCAAGTCCTGCTTGCGCTGCAGGAGTTCGGCGACCCGGCGCGTATCGCCGGCCTTCTCGGCTCCGGCGATATCCGCTTGAATCCGCTTGACTTCCGTTTCCTTAGCCGTCCTGCGCAAGGCTCCCAGGCAATCCAAACCTTCCTCCAGGCTGGCCAGACAGCCCTTCTCGAGAAGGGCCCGGCCGATCTGGCGGGAAAGGGAGGGGGTCAGGTTGTTTTGCAACTCGTGGATGATAAGGTCTTTCTCCGCAAGGAAATGGTCCTGTATTATGCCAAAGACCGGCTCGCTCTTCAAGCCTTTAAAATCCTGGGGCCCGCAGGCGGCCAGAAGGTCGGCTAAAAAGTCCGGCCGCTGAAGCAGGATTTGGATGAGACGACGCTCGGCGGGGAGAAGCTCGCCGTCCGACTCAACCCCCTTTTCCTGCGCCACTGGCTGGGCCAGGCGGCGGAGGATCGTCTCATCGATCTTGAGCGTTTCAGCTGTCTCCCGTAGGTACTCGCCGCGGATGACCGCGTCGGGGATGGCGTCCAGGGCCGCCAGGATGCCTTTGAGGACCCTGGCCTTGACCTCGGGGACCGCCATCCGCTGTCCCGCGGTCGCTTGGCGCAGGTAAAATTGGATGCCCGTCGGGGCGTCGTCCAGGCATTTGCGGAAACCGTCGGCGCCGTGCTTCTTGAGATAAGAATCCGGATCGAGGCCGTCCGGAAGAACGACGACCCGGCTTTCCAGGCCCTTTTCGAAGACCAGGGGCAGGGACCGGAAAGCCGCCGTCTGTCCGGCCGAATCGCCGTCATAGGAGAGGATCACCCGGGGAGCGAAGCGCATGGCCAGCGTCAGTTGGAAAGGGGTCAGGGCCGTGCCCAGGGAGGCGGCGACGTTGTGGAAGCCGGCCTGGAAAAGGGACAGATAATCGGTGTATCCCTCGACCAGGATCGTCTCGCCCGTCTGCCGAATGGCGTCCTTGCTGGCGTTCAGGCCGTAGAGCAGATGCCCCTTGGTATAGAGGGGGGTATCGGGCGAGTTGAGGTACTTGGGCTCGGCGTTGACGATCGTGCGGCCCCCGAAACCGACGATTTTGCCCGTCAGGTTCGCGATCGGGAAGATGACCCGGCCGCGGAAGCGGTCGTAGTATTCGCCGGGCTTCTTGCCGGGCAGGACCAAGCCGGCCTTCTCCAGGAGGTCAAGCGATGTTCCCTTGGCCTTGAAGTACGACGTCAGGGCCTCCCAGGAGTTGGGGGCATAACCGAGCCCGAAGTCCTGAATGATCTCGTCCGGCATGCCCCGCTTCTTGAGATAGGCGAGGGCCTGCCTGCCTTCCGGCGAGGAGGCCATGCTCCGGCGGAAGAAAGCCGCGGCCGATTCGTTCAGTTTGACCAGTTGATCCTCGAGCTTGAGCGCCTGGGGAGAGAGCTTGCGCTGGTCGGGGATGGGGATATGGTATCGCTCGGCCAGCGCCCGCAGGGCTTCGGGGAACGATAGATTTTCCTTTTCCATGACCAGGGAGAAGACGTCGCCGCCTACGCCGCAGCCGAAGCAATGGTAGAGCTGCTTGTCCGCGTCCACGGTGAAGGAGGGGGTTTTTTCGTTATGGAAGGGGCACAAGCCGACGTGCTTGTGGCCGCGGGCCCGCAGGGTCGTATATTGCGAGGCGATTTCGATGATATTGGCGGCTTGGCGGACTTGTTCGGCGAATTCCATAAAGGGACCGGTACCCAGGGAGAAAATTTATCTCAATATAGGTTCCGGTCCGATCTTTGTCAAGGAATTCGCAGGCCCGGATTGAAATATTGACCGGACTTCCCGATCGGAGCCGGTCCGGGACCCGCCGGCCGTATGTATCACAAAGAAAACAAACAAAATATCAGGCTGTTCGGTTTCCTAACAAGAAACCGACTATTCTAAAGATGGTTTATCAGGCTGGCCAAGTAGGCGGCTCCGAATCCGTTGTCGATATTGACGACGCCGACTCCGCCCGGGCAGGAGTTGAGCATGGCCAGGAGGGCGGCGACGCCCTTGAAGCTGGCCCCGTAGCCGACGCTTGTCGGGACGGCGATGATGGGCATCGAAAAGAGGCCGGCTACGACGCTGGGCAGGGCGCCTTCCATGCCGGCGCAGGTGATGATGACCCGGGCCGACTTGATCCGCTCGTACTCTCCCAGGAGGCGATGAAGGCCGGCGACTCCGACGTCATAAGCGCGTTCGGCCTCGTTGCCGAGCATCTCGCAGGTGATGAACGCCTCCTCGGCCACGGGCATATCGGAAGTTCCGGCCGTCAGGATGAAGATCTTGCCTTGGCCGGGCAAGGGCGGCCGCTTGCGAAGATAAGCGATCTTGCCGTCGGCGTTGTAACGGGCTTTGGGGATGGCCCGCTTCAGCTTGGCGAAGGAAGCCGCTTCGATCCGGGTGACGAGGAGGCTCGATCCCTTGGCGATGATGGCCTTGGCGATGCGAACGATCTGCTCATCCGTCTTGCCCAGGCCGTAGATGACCTCCGGGAAGCCCTTGCGGATTTCGCGATGATGATCGATCTTGGCGAAGCCGAGGTCTTCGTAAGGATAGTCCTTCAGGGCGTCCATGGCCTCGCGGGGCGAGATGTCCCCGCGGCGGACGCGTTCCAGGATATCTTCGAGCTGGTTCTTCATGGCCGGATTCTACCACGGGAAGGCCGGCCCGATGAAACGGGCCGGGATTTGACCGGGGACGCCCCCTGATCCTAGAATACCGGCATGCCCTCGCACAAGACGCTCCGCCGCCCGGCCGAAGTATCGGGACTTGGCGTCCATTCCGGAAAAACCGTCACCCTCCGCATCCTGCCTTCGGAAACGGGGCGCCTTGTCTTCCGGCGGCCCGATCTGGGCGGCGCCGAGATGGGGCTGGCCTTGGCGCGCGTCGAATCGCGCAACAGCACGGCCCTCATCGGCGAGCGGTTCGCGGTTCGGACCATCGAACACGTCCTGGCCGCCTTCTACGCCTTCGGCGTGACCAGCGCCGTTCTCGCGGTGGACGCCGACGAAATGCCGATCATGGACGGCAGCGCCCTGCCTTTCGTTCGGGCCATCGAGGCGGCGGGGATCGCCGATCTCAATCGCCCGATTTCGGGGATGCGGATCATGAAGCCGCTGACGGTCGAGGACAAGGGTGCCTGGGTCCGGCTGGAGCCGATCGGCGGAGACGGGCCCGCCGTCCTCGACTACACGATCGTCTACGATCATCCCGCGATTGGGACGTCGCGCCTCCAAAAAAGCCTGACCCCGGAGGTCTTTGAGGCGGAAATCGCGCCGGCCCGGACCTTCGGCTTCCTGAAGGACGTCGAGATGCTTCATGCCCAAGGCTTGGCGCTGGGCGCGTCGCTGGACAATACCATCGCCCTGGACGATCATGGCGTCGTCAACCCGCCGCTCCGGTTCCCGGACGAGTACGTCCGCCATAAGCTTCTCGACCTGGCGGGCGATCTGGCGCTTCTCGGCCGGCCGCTCATCGGCCGGGCCTCGGCCTACCGGGCCGGCCATCGGCTGCATCTGGAGGCGGTTAAAAAGCTCTTGTCCAACCCGGATGGCTGGATTTCGTATTAGCGAGCCATGTGGTTTCTTCAAGGAACCTTAAGGCCATCTTCTCCATTTGCCTTCCGGTACCCAGGCTGGGGGCGCGAACGCGTTTCGCCCCCCTATCCCGGGCCCTTGTGGACTTATCGGCCCCGCTCAGGTAAAATACGGCCCATCTTCGATTTGGGAGTATACCCGTGAAAGACGAACGGACGAAAAAAGACGAATACCAGAAGGCGCTGGCCGCCTATTCCGAAGCCCTGAAGGAATTCCACAAGGGCCGTTTCGACAAGGCCGCCGACCTTTTAAACGGCCTTATCGAGAAGTACCCCGGGGAGCGCGAGTTCGCCGACCGGGCTCGGACGTACCTGACCATCTGCGACCGCAGGCTGAAAGAGCCCAAGGAAATCCCCGCGCCCAAGACCCTCGAGGAGTTCTGTCATCACGGCGTTTACCGGATGAACCGCGGCGAATACGAAGAAGCCCAGAAAATGTTCGAAAAAGCGGCCAAGCTCGATCCCGAGTCGGCCGTTGTTTCCTATCTGACCGCCGCCCTATTCGCGGCCGCCGACAAGCCCGACGAGGCCATCGAAGCCCTCAAAAAAGCCGTTCAGGGCGACAAGTTCTACAGGATCTTGGCCCAGAACGAAGCCGATTTCGAACCCCTGTGGGAGGACAAGCGCTTCAAGCTTCTAATGCGCATGGCATGAGCACGCGGCTGATCGCGATTATCCCGGCGGCTCCCCACGCCCTTCATCCTCTGCTCGGAAAAACCCCCTTGTCTTTCGCCGCGGAGGCGGCCCGCGAAGCGGGAGCCGTCCGTGTCCTGGCCGTCCTCAACGGGCGGAACGCGGCCGAACGCGCGGCTCTGGCCGAAGCGGCCCGGAGGCTGGGCCTGGAGAGCGTCGTCCCCGACAAGCCGCAAGGGACGGCGGCCGCCGCCGCATCCGCGCGCGCCGGCCTGGCCGGCGAAGAGGCGAGCGACCCCCCCATCCTGCCGGCGGTCTTCCCGCTCCTCCGTCCCGAAACCCTGGTCGAGTTGCGGACATTTCACCGCAAGCGCCGGGCCGGCCTGACGCTCTTGAGCGCCGTCGTTCCCGATCCGCGCGGCTTCGCCCGCGTCGTCCGGGGCGAGGACGGCGCCTTGCGGATCATCCCGGAGAACGGGGCCGACGGGGCGGTCCTGTCGCTGGCCGAGATCGCCACGGCGGCGGGGCTCGTCCGGGCCGGGCTGGTCTTCGACGCCCTGCGTTCCGGAAGGAAGTCCGCCGCGGCCGCCGGGCGCGATTGGCAGGAGGCGGCGGCGATCCTCTGCCGCCGCGGCGAACGGGTGGAAGCGTTCATCACCCCGAGGCCCGAGGAGATCGTGCCGCTCGCGGTCCCGGCCGATGCGGCCCGCATCCGGGCGGCTCTGCGCGACCGGGTGAATCTCCGCCTGGCGCAAGAGGGCGTTACGATCATCGATCCGGCCACGGCCTGGATCGACATCGGCGTCCGCATCGGCCGCGGCGCCGCCGTGGCGCCCTTCTGCGTCATCGAAGGAGCCACGACGATCGGAGCCCGGACCCGGATCGGCCCGTTCTGCCATCTCCGCGACGCCTCGATCGGCGACGACGTCGCCGTCTCGGCTTCGACCGTGATTGAAGGCGCGGTCTTGGAAGACCGCGTTTCGATCGGGCCGTTCGCCCGGCTGCGTCCGGGCACGACCCTGCGGGCCGGGTCCCATGTCGGGAACTTCGTCGAGATGAAGAAGACGGACTTCGGTCCCGGGGCCAAGGCCGGGCATCTGTCCTACCTGGGCGACAGCCGGGTCGGGGCGGACGTCAATATCGGAGCCGGGACGATCACCTGCAACTACGATGGCGTCCGCAAGAACAGCACGGTCATCGAAGCCGGGGCCTTCATCGGCTCGGGTTCGGAGCTCGTGGCGCCCGTCAGAATCGGCCGCGGCGCCTACGTCGCGGCGGGTTCGGTCATCGTCAGCGACGTGCCGGACGAGGCCTTGGCCATCGCCCGCGGCCGCCAGGCGGTCAAGGAAGGCTGGGCCCGGAATCGCCGTGAGCGGAACGAACGGGAAAAGAACCGGGCCGGGAAATAACTCCGGCCGGTATGGGGGGACGCCATGTGCGGAATCATCGGTTACATAGGTCCGCGGGATGTCGTCCCGGTCATCGTCGAGGGGCTGAAGAAGCTCGAGTACCGGGGCTATGACTCGGCCGGGGTCGCCGTCGTCGGCCGCGGCGAATCGGATGGCGGCGGCTTCCAAGTCCGCATCCGCCGGGTCCAGGGAAAGATCTCCGGCTTGGAGGAATCGCTGGCCCGGGAGCCTCTGCGGGGCGATTACGGCATCGGCCATACCCGCTGGGCGACGCACGGCCGTCCGAGCGAGGAAAACGCCCATCCCCATTGCGACTGCACCGGCGGGATCGTCATCGTCCACAACGGCATCATCGAGAACTATCTGGCTCTCAAGGCCGAGCTCGCGGCCGAGGGCCACGTCTTCAAGACCGAAACCGACACCGAGGTCATCGTCCACTTGATCGAGAAGCATTTCCGGGGCGACCTGGAGGCGGCCTTCCGCTCGGCCATCGCCCGCCTCGACGGCGCCTTCGCGGTGGCCGCGATCGCGGCCCAGGATCCCGGGCGCATCGTGGCCGCCAAGACCGGGCCCCCGGCCGTGGTCGGGCTGGGCGACGGCGAGACGTTCCTTTCCTCGGACATCAATCCGATCCTCGCCTATACCCGCCGGATCGTCTTCCTGGAAGACGGCGAAATGGCCGTCCTCGACCGCGGCGGGGCCCGGTTCACGGATTTCCAAGGCCACCCGCTGGAGAAGAAGGCCGAAGTCCTGGCCTGGAACCCGCTGATGATCGAAAAGCGGGGCTTCAAGCACTTCATGCTCAAGGAAATCTTCGAACAGCCCGAAGTCGTGCGGGATACGCTGGCCGGCCGGACGTCGCTGGACTCGGGCGACGTCAACCTGGACGAGGTCGCCGTTCCCGCCGAAGTCCTCCGGCGGGTGCGCCAGGCGGTCATCATCGCCTGCGGCACCTCCTATCACGCCGGACTGGTCGGCAAGTACCTTCTGGAGTCGCTGGCCCGCGTTCCGACCGACGTCGAGTTCGCCTCGGAATTCCGCTACCGCGACTTCATCCTGGACAAGGAGACCCTCGTCCTGGTCATTTCCCAGTCGGGCGAGACCGCGGACACCCTGGCCGCCCTGCGGGCCGCCAAAGGCCGGGCCGCGGCCGTCCTGGCCGTCACCAACGCGGTCAGCTCCTCCATCGCCCGTGAAGCCCACGGCGTCCTGTACACCCACGCCGGACCCGAGATCGGAGTCGCGGCGACCAAGACATTCACGGCCCAGTTGACCGCCCTGGCTTTGATCGCCGTTCGCCTGGGGCGCCTGCGAGGCGCCCTCTCCCCGGAGGAGGGGACCGTCCTGATCGAGGAGCTTCACCGCCTGCCGCACAAGATGGAGCGGGTCCTCGGGCGGGCCGCGGAGGTCGAGGATCTGGCCGCCCGTTTCGCCGGCTTCAGCCATTTTCTCTTCATGGGCCGCTGGGTCAGCTTCCCCGCGGCCATGG
>JAQULS010000252.1 GCA_028749235.1 Acidobacteriota bacterium
GCCGCAAACAGCGCTGCCGCCTCGCTCGCCTGGTCGCCGCGGATCATGCTCGCGATCATTGGCTGGACTACGTTTTTGGCGACGCGGCCGGTCTTTGTGATTCGTGCCCGCTCGACCGTCTCCATCAAGAAGCCGACGGCCGCCTCGGCGTTCGTTGTCCCCGTAATCTTCATCAGGTCGAGGGCGGCGCCGGCAATGACCTCGCCCTCTGCCATATCCTCCGGAACGAGGCGGGCCGAGGCCCCCACGGCGGCCAGTGCGGCCTCCTTGGACAGTGCGCCTCGCGCAGACATCGCCGAGCCTGCGCGGAGGTACAGGTCCTTCATCGGGACGCCCGTCTCCAACGCCAGGGCCTGGATATTCGCGACAAACTCATCACGTTCCGCGGCGGACTTCGGGCTAAGATTCCGCAGGGCCTTGATCTGAGCGTCGGCGACGCTCATCGACTCCCTGGCCGCGGTCGCCTGCCGCTCCTTGAGGGCATCGTATTCGGCGTTGATCAATTGCAGAGCGCCAGCCAGGCCGGTACCCAGGCCGAGCGCGCCGAGCAGGCCGCGGACCGCAGTGAGCATCTGTGGCCCGAACGCTCGCGTGCCCGCCTGGGCGGCCTTGTCGAGCGTCCTGGATTGCGCATCCGCAGCCGAATTGAGCGCATCGTATTCGGCCCTGACTTTCGTCACCGCCGTGCGAAATTGCTCAACCGTCAATTTGCTGGCAGCAAACAGCCGGCCGAGCTCCTGGAGCTTCTGGTTGAACTTCTCCTGCGGCGTACTGATGGAGTCGAGCACCCTCTTGGCCGATCGCTCCAGCTCCCGCTGCTCCTTGGCCGCTTCGCTCGTCGCCCGGGAAACCTTCTTCATGCCGGTTTCCATCTGGACTTCGCCCTGAACGATTCTCTGGTAGGCGGACCAGAGCTTCGCCTCATTGGCGTCCATTTCGACGACGATTTGGGGACCTGGCATTATCTCACGCTCTCAGCAGCGGCGAATCATGAAACTCTGACTCTGAACCACGACCGGCGGCCGCTCGCCGATATCCATCGCGGCCGCAAGCACGTCGGCCACCGTCGGCGCATAGCCGCTCAATCGGCCGCGGAGCCAGCCGAGGTATCGGGCGAACCGTCCGTTTTTTTTTGATCTTCGGCGACGGCGCCCTCCATGATCTTTTGCAGGCCCCTGGAATCGCAGAGCGCTTGCAGGATCGCCCATTGCCTCCCGGTCACGAACAGCCCGAGGGCCGAGGCCTCCGTGGGCGCGATCGCATAATTGGCTTGCAGCACCTGGACCGACCTGGAAAAAATCCAGTCGAATTCGAGCCGCGGATCGGTGTAGCCATCGAAACTCGGCTGCCCGTCGCGCTGGTGGGCGTCGCCCCAGGTGCACAGCCCGTCAATCGCGTCACGCCACTCCCAGGCGAGATCCCATAGCGTGCGGTATTCGGCCACGATATCGCCGGGCACCCATCGGCCCTCGCCATCGAGCTGCATCACACGAGGCAGCCCGGGCCCGGCGTAATCGATCGCGTGGGGGACGTGCCAGAGGTTGCCATCGCCCAATTCGACGTCCTCGCCGGCAACCAGGCGGTCACGGACCAGGTCGGCTGGCCCCGGCTTCGAATCGTTGAAAAAACCGCACCAGGCCGGCGCCTTGGGGACCCTGAACCAGGCCTGCTTATCTGGCCAGTACCCAACCTGTCCGGCGTCGACCTGGTCGCGGTCCGCAATCACCACCCCATTGGCTCCGCCCGGACCGCCTGACACGCCGCGGACTCGCATCTTGTCGGCCGACAGGTGCCCGAGCCCGCGCAGCGGCAGCACGTCGGCCACCTGGCCGGGGCTGCAACCATCGAGAAAATACAGGAATCCAGCCATCAGGTCACGATTCGGAGTTGTAGAGCGCAGCCAGTTTGAACAGTGAGCTATTCGATGAATCGCCGTTGGCGATCCAGATCTGATCGACGGCGTTTCCGGTAAGGGGATTGGTCGCCATGACATCGGCGACGAACAGATAGGCCTCGTTGGCGGCGATGTCCGCGGCGTCGATGACCTGGTCGCCATCGCCGCCCGAGCCGCTCCAGTCTTCGAAGACGATCACGCCGCGTTGGCGAAATGTCGCGATCAGCATCTCGAGGTTGTCGCCGTCAAACTCGACGTCGTGCGCTTCCATGACGTCGGCGACGATCGCGGTATCCTCGTCGGGGAGAACGTCTCCGGCCGCGCCGGTGAACGGCACGGACGTCCCGGCCACGGTCCCGACGGTGGCCAGATACGCGACGCCCGACGACCAGAAGATGGCGATCACCTCGCCATCGGTGATTCCATGATCGGCGCCGAGTGTCAGCGTTCCTTCGGTGTCGCCTGTCCTGGCCGACAGCGTTCCCGCCTTCCCAGCGTCAAGCGTCGACTCCACCGTCACCGTTGCCGCGGCCGAGCGGAGGATATTCATCGTCTCCTTGATGCCGCCGATGCTGGCCACAACCTGAATCGTTCCAGAGCTCATGCTTTTCTCCCGAGTTAGAGCGTCGCCGTCGTACTGATCACGAGCGGCGCGTTGGTCCCGTCGTACTTCAGCGGCATCGTGAATGTCACACGCCCGGGCGCTTGACCGTCTGACGAAAACGCCTCATCAGGAACGATCAGGCCGTCGGCCGTCATTGAAATGTGCTCCGCG
>JAQULS010000012.1 GCA_028749235.1 Acidobacteriota bacterium
GAAGCAAAGCGTCGTCTACAGCGAAGTGAACAAATCGATGTCGCTCGACGAGGCCCAGGTCATCGAATACTACAAGGCTCACAAGTCCGAGTTCATCCAGCCGGCCGAGTTCAAGGTTCGGGCCGTTTACCTGACGCAGGGCGAACGGACGGAGGAAGCTCTGGTGACCCTCAAAGCCGAGATCGAAGGCAAGGTCAAGGGTGGGGCGGACTTCGCCCAGGCGGCCGAGACCTACTCCGACGCCCCGCTCAAGGAAACCAAGGGCGATCTCGGGACGCTGATCGTCGGCCAGACCGACAAGACCTTGGAAGCCGCCCTGATGCCGCTCAAAAACGGCGAGACGTCCGGCTGGGTCCAGGCCAAGAACGGCTGGTATCTGCTCAAGGTCGAGGATCGCAAGGATTCCCGGGCCAAGAGCTTCGACGAGTCCAAGCGGGCCATCGAGGAAAAAATGACCGCCGCCATGCAGGAAGTCAAGTTCAACGAATTCATGAGCGGCCTCAAGAAGCGGAACTACATCAAAATCGTCAAGGCCAATCCGCTGGAAGAAAAACGGCCCTAGCCGATTTCGGGATCTTTCCTCTTTTTAGGCCTTTTTTACCCATTTCCGAAACCCGCGGGAACGATTGCCGGGGGGTGGCCGATTCGTTTATAATAAACACGGTAACCCGAGGCAAAGGAAAGGCCATGAGTCTGATCACCAAAGACGGCAAGTTATACTTTTTCGAGGATCTTTACCCCGATCTCACATACGGATTCGAAGTCTCGAACGTCCTCGTCCCGGAGACGGATACGGGCTTTCAGAAGCTCATGATCCTCGAGACGAACCGCTTCGGCAAGGTCCTCGTCCTGGACGGCATCGTCCAACTGACGGAGGAGGATGAGGGCATTTATCATGAATGGATCTCCCACTGGCCCCTCTTCTCCCTGGCCAAGCCCGGCGAAAACGTGCTCATCATCGGCGGCGGGGACTGTGGCGTGGCCCGGGAGGTTCTCCGCCATGACTCCGTAAGGGCTCTGACCATGGTCGAGATCGACAAGGCCGTCGTCGATCTCTGCCGCCGACACATCCCCAGCGTCATGTCCGGCGTCTTCGAGGATCCGCGCTTCCGGCTGGAGTTTTGCGACGGGGCGGAGTTCATCCGGGCCCGGAAAAAGGCTTTCGACGTAATCATCATCGATTCGACCGACCCTATCGGCCCGGCCCGCAGCCTGTTCAATACCGATTTTTATCGCAATGTCTACGAGGCGCTGAAGGACGGGGGCATCGCTATCCATCAGACCGGGGCGCTCATCCTCCAGCCCTACGAATGCCCCGGTAGCTGGCGGCAGATGGAGAGGATTTTCGATTCCGTCCGGGTCGTCCAGTTCACGAACGTGAGCTACATGGGAGGTCCCTTCAGCTTGACGGCAGGATCGCGCGGAAAAACCGTCTTCCAGGCCAAGCCGAGCCAGATCCAGAACCGGTTCAAGCAGTCTGGAATTAAGACCCGCTGGTACTCCCCCGACATTTCGGCCGTCCCCTATCCCGAGTTCCAGAGGCGACTGGAAACGGACAAATATGGCGAGGAGATCATCATCGACATAGCCCTACCGAAAGGTGAACGGCCTAATTTCGAGGAGGTCAAACGCTGGAGCCGGGACACCTGCGAAGCGATCCGGATGAAGCCGTTCGGCAAGCCGAACGTCTCGTCGCCCGTACTGGACGATGGTGATACACTCGTCCAGTACATCGAAACGAGCGCGATCAGTTACCGCCGTTATGGCGACAACGCCTGTCTTAACTGCTTCACCTGTGACCGCCTTCCGGCGCGTCGGGTTGTGGATTTCTCATCGAAATACTTCCGCGCCGGCGCCGCCGTCTGTTGGCATATTCCGCGCGGGTCCTTTTCCGGACTCAAAGACGTCCAAAAGCAGTCGTTGCTTTATAAGGTCAGCAAATCCTCATTGAAAAATCGGCCCGGAGACGGGACGGTGAAGACTTACCACCCCCGCTTGACGGATCCTTCCGAGCTGTTTTCCGAGGCGTTCCTGACGCCGGTGGAAACTGGCCTGTCATCGGCCTACGAGCTGATCCTGGACGTCTATGGCTGCGATTACTCGGCGATTTCGTCTTGCGCCGGCGTCGCTCATTGGGCGGGCGTAGAATTCCCTCGGGTGGCGAACGTTACGCCAATCGGGGCTGCGGATGCGCCGGATTTTGGCCACGCTAAGAAAAAGACATCGGGGCCTTCCGTCACCCAACTCTTTTGCGGCGGCTCCAACATCAGCCATTATTCGGAGAACTGGCTGATGATCGTCATCAACATCGTACTAACGGAGCGAATCCCTCTGCGAAAGGCCATCGAATCGACCCTGGCGTACTTTAAGGGGACTTCGGCGGTCGGCTGGATCATCCCACGCGGCTTGAAATGCCAAGATATGAAGACGATTGCGAATCAGACGTTAATCTTCCGGGTCGGATCATAACCGTGTTCCGACTGTCTCGTTTTGATAAATTTATTTAAGCGCTGCTTAAACGAATTGGGAGGGGGAAAATGGATGAGAAGGAATTGTGGCCTGATCATAAACTTTCTCTTGTCGATGTGATGTATGGGGCAATTTTAACAATCGGTTTCGTCGAGGGCGCAGATATCAAGGCGATAAACTACGGCGTTATCGTCCGGTTTGCCCTCGCGTACATCATTATCGTCATGGATTGGCTTCAGGTCCATGAAGCCTACCGGGAAGAGCGCCGCTATCCTGTCGGCGCATTCGTTCTCGATTTATTCATTCTCTTCTCGATAAGCCGATTAATATATAGTTCTCTCCAGCCAGCGGCCGTCGCATATTGGGGATGGATGATGGGCCTTTTCTTCCTCTATTCAATCTGGGATCTGATCATGTTCCGAGTATGCCGTCTTTGCCGATATGATTTTAAAAGCGCCCTCATCATCGACGTGTTCGATTTTAGCCTCGCGGGAACATTCTTCTTGCTTAGTAGCCAAAAAATTGTCGAAAACGAATTTCTTTTGGAAATTCCATTTATCATTACATACGGAGTTACCCTCCTTGTCTGGGAAAAACGAAAACGATAACGAATGACAATGAGCTAAAAAGGCCTGGCCCTCACTTGACCTTGGCCGGGGGGACCTTGCCGATGACCTTGCCCTCCTGGTGGACGGGAACGTCCTCCTTGAAGTCGATGGTTCCGGAGACTTTCCACTCGCCCAGAAGCGCGTGGCGCGAGCCCTTGAGCTGGACGTAGATCTTGACCACGTAGTCGAGCTGCTGGGGGTAGACCTTGAAGTGATCCAGGTTGCGCCCCTCGACTCCGAAGTTGCTCTTGAGGCTGATTTCCTCGCTCAAGCCGCCGGGCGGGACGGGGTTTTTGCGGACGGCGGCCAGGAAGTTGTCGCCCAGGTTCTCGACGTCCAGCTTCCTCTTGAAGATGGCGTTGAAGTTGACGTATTTGAGCGGCTTGTCCGTCAGGTTCTTGACTCGGAACTTGACCTGGGGGACGAGGACCAGCTTGGGTTCGGGCCACTGCCGGTACTCCTTGGCCACCCATTGGGTCCGCAGGTCGACGACCTCGAGGGACGCTTGAATCTGTTCGGGCGAGGGCGCTTTGCAGCCGAAGGTCAGTCCGGCCAGGACGGCTAGCGCGGCTATCGGGAAAACGGAACGGGCGCGTTGGCTCATGGGCATTCTCCTCGCCAGTATTGTATCAGAATCGGCGGAGACATACTCGGACAACCGATTGACAATGCCGGAGGGGCTGGCATAAGGTAAGCGAAGATCCCCATGCGCCTTCTCATGTCCGGCCTGACCGACATCGGACGCAAACGCGACTTGAACGAGGACAGCCTCCTTTGGGAGGGAATACCCGCCCCGGCGGTGGAATCCGGCTTGGCCTATTTGTTGGCGGTGGCGGACGGAATCGGCGGCCATTCGTCCGGCGAAGTGGCCAGCGCGACGGCCATCGCCGCCGTTCGGGATGCCGTATCCGAGCGCTTGGGCGCGGCCGGGCCCGTTCCCGGCCCGGCCGGCCTCCTTGAAGAGGCTTTCGGAAAGGCCAACGAGGCCGTCTTCCAGCTGGCGACCGCGCGGGACCACATGAACGGGATGGGCACGACGCTGGTGGCGGTTCTCGTCGCCGGTGAAAAGGCCGCGGCGGCGAACGTCGGCGACAGCCGGCTCTATCTTGTCCGCGAAGAGGTCTTGTCCCAGATCACCGTCGATCATTCCTGGGCCGCCGATCAGCTCCGGCTGCGGCTGATGACGGAAGCCGACGTCAACCGTTCCCCCTTCCGCAACGTGGTCACGCGCTCGATCGGCGGCGCCGAGCCGCCGGCCATCGACACGTTCGAGATCGATATCCGCACCGGCGATCGGCTGCTCCTGGCCAGCGACGGGCTTTTCGGCCCGCTCGAGGACAAGGATATTCTCAAGCCCTTCCGGCGCAAGAGGAAGCCGGAAGGCATCTGCCGGGCCCTCATCCGGGCGGCCTGCAAGGCCGGCGGCCGGGACAATATCACGGCCGTCGTAGCTTGGGCCGTCGCGGACTCAAGAGGCCGCGGGCGGCGCTTTCTTCCCGTCTTTTAAAGGCCTTTTGCGCAGGCCGCACCGCCGGCCCCCTTCGAGGCCGCAAGCCTGGGGAGACGCGGCGGCCGAGGACCGGGTCGAGGCCGTCGCGCTCCTCCTGGACAAGGGCGCCGCGTTCAGGAACGGGGCGTAAGCAGGGCGGAGGATTTTTCCAGGTAGGCTTTCCGGTCCGAACGGCCGGCGTCGATCTTGACGTCCGGGACGATGCCCTTGCTCCAGATCTTTTCGCCCGAAGCGGTCAGGAATATGCCCGTGGTTAGGAGCAGGGCGTCCCCGCCCGGCAGGGCGAAAACATCTTGGCGGGCGGTCAGACCGGGCGTCAGCGTGCCGACGGCTTTGGCCTGGCGGAGGTCGCGCAGGCAGGCGGCGGCGATCTCCGCCGGGCCCATGGTCGAAGGCGCGATCCAGAGGACGATGGGGAGGTTTCCGAGCGGGGCCGGATCGGGGCAGGCCAGCGTCTCTTTAACCCCGCCCTTCTTTTCGAACTGGCCGGCCTTGGCCGTTTGGACGAACAGGTTGACGAACCGGAGGGCTTCCGCATTGTCGCCTTCGTAGGCGAAACGCAGGTCGAGGATGAGCGGCCGGGTCTTTCCGGCCAGTCGCGGCAGCAGGTTCGCCTTGAGCTCGTCGACCAGCGGCGGATGAAAATGCGCCACGGCCAGGACGCCGGACGTGCCGGCTTGTTCGGTGAAGGCGAACGGCTTCGGGTAAACGTCGCCGCGGACGACCGAAATCTCCTTGGTCTCGTTGTCCCGGATGATGCGGACCTTGACCGGCTTGGCTTCCGACGCCTTGAGGGCCAGCCGGATTTCCGGCAGGCTCGGCAGGATGGTCGAGGCGTCGTCGAGCGCGGAGACGACATCCCCCGTTTTAAGCCCGGCTTTCTCGGCCGGCGAGCCTTCGACCAGGCCGACCACGACGGGAAACGTCGAAGCCCGCTTGAACACGATCAGGCCGATGTCCTTGTAGCCGGACAGGGCGGCGTCGGCGGACTTGCGGGCCGCATCCTTGTCCAGGTAGCTCGAAAGGGCGTCGAGTGAATTGGCCAGGCCGCGGAACCCGCCTTCCATCGTCGCCTTGGCGTTCGGCTCCTCGACATAGTCGGCCCGGATCAGACGGACGACCGATTCGGTCAGGTCGGCCCCGGTTTGGACTCCGCGCGGAGCGGCCACGGCCGGGCGGATCTGGCGGGCAACCCAGAAAAACAAAACCCCGGCAACCAGCGCTCCCAGGCTCAACAGGCGGGTTCGGGTGGTTCGGCTCATGGTAATGAACGGTTTACGATAGGTCATTGTATCATCGCCGGGAGAGCCATAGCAAGGGATCGACGGGCTTGGTTTGGTGCCGGATCTCGAAATACACGGAAATCCCGACCAGGGATCCGGTGTCTCCGGCGATGGCCACGGGCTGGCCGGCGATGACGTATTCGCCCGACTTGACCAGGAATTCCGCCAAGTGCCCGTAGAGCGAGTGATAGCCGTCGCCGTGGTTGATGATGAGGAGGTTGCCGTAGGCCGGGAAGAGCTCGGCGAAGGCCACCCGGCCGTCGTGCACGGCCCGCACGGTCAGGTCGCCGGCCGGGGGGGCGATTTCCACCCCGTTGTTCATGGTCACGGTGTTGAACTGGGGATGAACCTGGATGCCGAAGGCTTGCAGGATCGTGCCCCGGGTGGGCCAGGTGAGCTTGCCCCTGCGCTCGGCCAGGGGGATTGGCGTGAAGGGCGGAGCGTAGTCCTGGCTCTGCAGGCGCTGGATCATGGCCTGCAGCTCCTGGGCCCGGCGGGCCAACTCGCCGAGGGCCTTTTCGTAGGACTGCTTGTTGGCCCGGATCTGGGACACCAGGCCGCGGGCCTTGCCCGCCTCCCGATCGAGCTCGGCTTTCTTGGTCGAAGCTTGGCCGAGCAGGAGCGCCGTCTCCTTCTCCTTGGCCGTCAGATCGGCCGCCGCCCGTCCGAGCTCGGCCAGGTTCCGTCCGTAATCCTCGATGACCGCGTTCTGGGCGGCGGCTAGGACGGCAAGCCGCTTGTTCTCGACCGCCAGCGATTCGAGATCGGGGGCTTGCAGCAGGAAGCGGGCGAAGCCGAGGCGTCCCAGCTTGGCCAGCATCTGGAGGACCCGGGTCAGGGCGCCGCGCTCCGCGGCCAGCCGGGCCTCGATCTCGGGAATGCGCCGGCGGGCGTCCTCGAGGTCGGCCCGGTTCTTGTCCAATTGCAGGGCCAGCATCCGGCCTTCCTTGCGGAGCAGGCTCTGGTTGAGGCCGATGCGGTCCAGGCGGTTCAGGGTCGTCTGTTCGCGGGCCTCGGCCTCCTTCATCCGCTGGCGCAGGCCGTCGATCTCGCGGCGGACCTTGTCCAGGCTTTTTTCATAGGCGGCCGCGCCCGCGGTCGCCTGGGCCGCCGCCGGGGGGACGGAGGAGGAGATTGAGGCCCAGGCCAAGACCAGGGCGAAAGCGGCGGTCGCGATCTTCATTTGCGCGTCGCGTAGAGGATTCCGCCGACGAGACTGACCAGCAGGCCGAAAGCGGCGCCGATGAAGGAAAAGGACAGGGCCAGCTCGGGGGCCACTCCGTAGAAGCGAAAAACCTCGACGTAAGCCAGCTCGCGGAGCCCCCAGCCGTTGAGCGAGATGGGCAGGAGCTGGATGAGAAGAACCAGCGGGATGAAGACGAAGTAGTCGGCCAGCGGGACCGTGAGCTTCAGAGCCCGGCCGATCAGGAAGTAATACAGGATGACGTTCACCTGGAGGAGAAAGGCCCAGACGGTGGCCCGCAGGAAGTCCCTCGGGTGATCGCGGTAGCCGACGATGACCGAGCGGAACTCGGCCAGCTTGAGCATGGCTTTGCGCAAAAAGCCCGAAGCGGGCGGGCGGAGGAGGAGACGGCCCGTGGCCGGCAGGAAGAACAGGCCGAGAACGGCGAAGCCGCCCAGGCCCAGCAGAAGCGTGAGTCCGATCAGCGGGATGCGGCGGACCATGTCCAGGCGGAAGAGCGAGGCGGCCAGGGCGAAGAGAAAAAGGATCAGGATGCCGCTCATCCGCTCGACGATGACCACCGCCGAGGAGCGGACGATCGATCGTGATAGGCGCGATCCGTCCCAAATGCGGTAGGCGTCCCCGCCGATGCTGGTGGGCAGGAAGTTGTTGAAGAATTCCCCGATCAGGCAGGACCGGAAGAGAAAGCCGACGGGCATGTCGTCGCCCTGGGGCAGGGCCAGGATCCGCCAGCGGTAGGCCCGGATGAGGAGGCCGACGCCGTTCAGGGCGAAGGCGACGACCAGCCAGGGCCAGGCCGCGCCGCGCAGGTGACGGATGATTGCGGCCAGGTCGGCGCGGGATAGGATATACGCCAGCAAACCCGCGCTGATGACAAGCTTGAGCAGGAAGGAGAGCGTCTTACGGCGGCCGGCCATAGGGCGATTTTATCACAACTCGAAAAAGCGCGCCGGGCTTGGAAAATAGGACGACCGGGATTATGATGCTTCGTAATATGAGGGGAACGCTGCTCGACGCCGCCAGGAAGATCGCGGCCGCGGCCGTGGAAGCCGTCCGGCCCGAGCGGCTGATCCGGGACGGACTGCGATGGGATCCCGGCCGGCTTGAGGTCCAGGGCCGAAGCTTCGACCTCGCGGAGGAAGAAGCCGTCGATATCCTGTCGTTCGGCAAGGCGGCCGCGGGCATGGCCTGGGCAGCGGCCGAGATCCTCGAGAGTCGCGTGCGTCGCGGCCTGGTCGTCACTCCGCCCGATCCGTCTCCGGAGCCGCCCGGCTTCACGCGCATCGAGGCGGCCCATCCCCATCCCGACGCCCGAAGCCTTTTGGCGGGTAGGACCGCCCTCGAACTGGCCGGGGCCTCGGGGCCTCGCGATCTTCTCCTGCTCCTGGTTTCGGGGGGAGGCTCCTCACTGCTGTGCGCTCCCCGCCCCGGCTTGGATCTGCGGGCCAAGGCCGATACGGCCCTTGCGCTCATGGCCCGCGGCGCCGACATCCGCGAGCTCAATATCGTCCGCAAGCATCTCTCCCTGGTCAAGGGCGGGGGACTGGCCGTCGCCGCGCGCGGCCGGGTCGTGAACCTCCTGCTTTCGGACGTGCCCGGCGATGATCCCGAAGTCATCGCCGCGGGACCGGGAACCTGGGACGGCTCGACCTTCGCCGAGGCCGAGGCCGTTCTGCGACGCCGCGGGCTGTGGGACGATTCGCCGCCGGGAGTCCGGGAGATGATCGAAGCCGGTCTGGCCGGCCGCATCCCGGAGACGCTCAAAAAAAACGATCCGGCCGCGGAGCGGATTTCTAGCTTCATCATCGGGCGCAACGCCACGGCTCTGGCGGCCGCCCGCAGAGAAGCGGAAGCCCTGGGATTCCGGGCCTCAATCATGGCCGTTCCCGACGCGGGCGAAGCCCGGGAAGCGGCTGCCCGCTACGTCCCGAACCTGCTGGCCTCGATTCGGACGCTCCATCCGGGCGACAAGCCCATCGCCTTGATCGCGGGGGGGGAGCACACCGTCACGATCAGAGGCCGGGGCCTGGGCGGCCGCAACCAGGAATTCGTCCTGGCCGTCCTCGTTGATATCGGGAAGCGGGCCCGGGCCGGGACGGCCGATCCCTCCGTTTTCGGGACTTTCTCCCGGACGGGCCGTCTCCACGGGAGGGACTGGCTGGCCATGAGCTTCGGCACGGACGGCGTGGACGGGCCGACCGACGCCGCCGGCGCCTGGGCCGGGCCGGATGTCCTGGCCCGGGCTCAGGCCCTGGGGCTGAACATGGGAGCGCGGCTCGACGACAACGACTCTTACCGGTTCTTCCAAAAGACCGGCGGACTCTATAAGACCGGTCCGACCGGCACCAACGTCATGGATGTCCGCATATTCCTGGCAGGGTGACGGACGGGGTCAGGTCTTAAGATTCAAGATTTCTGACAACCGGCGTTTACGTTTCGTCAACGAATAGGATCATATCTTGAATCTTAAGACCTGACCCCAGCTTCCCCTTACTCGTATTCGGCCCAGTGCTTGACCAGCAGGTCGGCGTCCTTCTTCTGGGCCAGGGCGTGGGCGAAGAGATCGGCGATCTGGAGATTGGTCAGCAGCGGGATTGAAAAGTCCACGGCCATGCGGCGCAGCTCGTAGTCGCTGTCGAAGGCCGCCTTGCGGGCGGGGTCCGGCACGGAGACGACGAACTCGATCTTCCGTTCCCGCAGGAAATCGCGGATGTTGGGCGTCCGCCGCTCGTGGACCTTGTGGAGCAGGATGGCCGCGACGCCGTGCTGGCGGAGGAAAAGGGACGTCTGCTCGGTGGCGTAGATGGTCAGCCCGAGATCGCGCAATTCCTCGGCCGCGTGCAGGAACTTCTGCTTGTCGGTCCGTGAGCCAATGCTCAAGAGGATGGACTTGCGCGGCAGGGTGTAGCCGGCCGATAGAAGCGACTTGAGCAGGGCCTCCGAGGCATCCTCGCCCAGGCAGGCCACCTCGCCGGTCGAAGCCATCTCGACGCCCAGGGTCGGATCCGCCCCCTTGAGCCGCGAGAACGAGAACTGCGGGGCCTTAACCCCGACGTAGTTGAGATCCAGGGTGGACTTGAGGCTGCGGGGCGTCCGGCCGAGCATGGCCTCCACGGCCAGGTCGATGAAGTTGACCTTGGTCACCTTGGAGACGAAGGGGAAGGAGCGGGAAGCCCGCAGGTTGCATTCGATGACCTTGACGGCGTTGTCCTTGGCGATGAACTGGATGTTGAAGGGCCCGGTGATGCGCAGCGCCGCGGCTATCTTGCGGCCCGTTTCGCGGACCCGGCGCATGGTCTCGATGTAGGTCTTCTGCGGCGGCAGGACCATGGTCGCGTCGCCCGAGTGGACGCCGGCGTTCTCGATGTGCTCGACCACGGCCGAGGCGACGATGCGGCCGTCCTTGGCCACCGCGTCGAGCTCGATCTCCTTGGCGTTAAGGATGAACTTGCTGATGACGACCGGGTACTGGGGCGAGACGCGAGCCGCCCGCTTGAGGATGGTCTCCAGGTCCTTCTCGTCGAAGACCACACTCATGGCCGCCCCGCTCAGGACGTAGGACGGCCGGACGAGGACCGGGTAACCGGCCTCGCGGGCGAAGGTCCGGGCTTCGCGGGCCGAGCGCAGCTCCCGCCACTCGGGCTGGTCGATGCCCAGCCCGTCCAGCAGCCGGCCGAACTTGAAGCGGTTCTCGGCCGTATCGATGCTCTCGGGCGAAGTCCCCAGGATCCGCAGCCCGGCCTTGTGGCATTTCATGGCGATGTTGTTGGGGATCTGTCCGCCCATGGCCAGGATGATGCCGCGGGGATTCTCGCGCTTGTAGATGTCCAGGACGCGCTCGAAGCTCAACTCCTCGAAATACAGCCGGTCGCAGATGTCGTAGTCGGTCGAGACGGTCTCGGGGTTGTAGTTGACCATCAGCGTCTCGCAGCCGAGGCGCTTGAGGGCCAGGACGGCCGAGACGCAGCACCAGTCGAACTCGACCGAGGAGCCGATGCTGTAGGAGCCCGAGCCGAGGACCATGACCTTCTTGTTCTTGCGCTCGAAGCGGACGTCATCCTCCGTCCCGTGGTAGGTCGTGTAAAGGTAGTTCGTCTTGGCCGGGTACTCGGCGGCCAGGGTGTCGATCTGCTTGACCGCCGGCCGGACCCGGAGCCGTTCGCGGCGGGCCCGGACCTCGCTCTCGCGCGATCCGGTCAGGATGGCGATCTGCTTGTCCGAGAAGCCCTTCTTCTTGGCCAGGAGCATCCGGTCGCGATTCAATCCGGCCAGGCCGCGACCGCGGATGTCGGCCTCCAAGTCGACGATGGCCTTGATCTTGGTGATGAACCAGCGGTCGATCCGGGTCAGTTGATGGATGCGGTCGACCGTCCAGCCGTGTTTGAGGGCCTCGGCGATCCCGAACAGCCGCTCGTCGGTGGGGTGCTTGAGCTCGAGCTCCAGGTCCTCGAAGGAGTAGCTGTCGTTGCCGACCATGCCGTAAACGCCGATCTGGAGCATTCGAGTGGCCTTCTGCAGGGCTTCCTCGAAGCTGCGGCCGATGGCCATGACCTCGCCGACCGACTTCATCTCGGAGCCGATCTTCTTGGACACCCGGCGGAACTTCTTCAGGTCCCAGCGCGGGATCTTGACCACCAGGTAGTCCAGAGCCGGCTCAAAGCAGGCCGTGGTCTTCTTGGTGATGGAGTTGAGCAGGCCGGGCAGGTCGTGGCCCAGGACGAGCTTGGCGGCGATGAAGGCCAGCGGGTACCCGGTGGCCTTGGAAGCCAGGGCGGAGCTCCGCGACAGGCGGGCGTTGACTTCGATGATCCGGTAGTCGCCCGTCCGGGGGTGGAGGGCGTACTGGATGTTGCACTCGCCGACGATGCCCAGGTGGCGGACCGCCCGGATGGCGATGGCCCGCAGGCGGTGGTATTCCTCGTTGGTCAGCGTCTGCGACGGGGCGATGACGATGCTCTCGCCCGTGTGGATGCCCATGGGGTCGAAGTTCTCCATGTTGCACACGGTGACGCAGTTGTCCTCGCGGTCGCGGACGACCTCGTACTCGACTTCCTTCCAACCCTCCAGGTATTCCTCGATCAAAACCTGGGGCGCGTGGGCGAAGGCTTTTTTAAGGGCTTCCTTCAGCTCGGTTTCATTCTGCGACAGGCCGCTGCCGCGGCCGCCCAGGGCGAAGGCGACCCGGGCCATGACCGGATAGCCGATGGTCCGGGCGATGCGCAGGCCGCCTTCGATGGTTGTGGCGGCCATGCCCCGCGGCGACTTGAGCCCGATCTCGGCCAGGCGGGCGTTGAAGCGCTCCCGGTCCTCGGTGTCCTCGATGACGGATATCGGCGTCCCCAGCACCCGGACGCCGTGCCGCTCCAAGACGCCCGATTGGGCCAGGGCGACGCCGCAGTTAAGGGCCGTCTGGCCGCCGAACGAGAGAAGGATGCCGTCCGGCTTCTCGCGGGCGATGACCTTCTCCACGAACTCGGGCGTGACCGGCAGGAAGTAGATCTTGTCGGCCATGAACTCCGAGGTCTGGATGGTGGCGATGTTGGGGTTGATGAGGACGACTTCGAGGCTCTCTTCCTTGAGGGCCTTGATGGCCTGCGAGCCGCTGTAGTCGAACTCGCCGGCCTCGCCGATCTTGAGGGCGCCGGAACCGAGCAGCAGGACCTTGGACACGCGGCCTTCGCCCGCGCCGCCCGCCGGCTTGCCTTTCGAGAGGACGCGGCTCATGGCAGGCTCTCCAGGAATTCGTCGAAGAGAAATTCGGTGTCCGTCGGCCCGGGGGCGGCCTCGGGGTGGAACTGGACGCTGCGGAAGGGCTTGTTGAGATGGCGGATGCCCTCGTTGGTCCCGTCGTTGGCGTTGCGGAACCACGGCGCCCAGCCCTTGGGCAGGGTCCGAACGTCCACCGCGAAGCCGTGATTCTGGCTGGTGATGTAGCAGCGCTTGGTCCCTTCCTCCAAGCACGGCTGGTTCTGGCTGCGGTGGCCGAACTTGAGCTTGTAGGTGTCGGCGCCGGCGGCCAGGGCCAGGAGCTGGTTGCCCAGGCAGATGCCGAAGAGGGGAAGATTTGCCGCCATCATCCGGCGCAGGGTTTCGATCGTCGCCGCGCACTGCTTGGGGTCGCCCGGCCCGTTGGAGACCAGCACCCCGGCCGGGGCGTACTCCATGATCTTCTCAAAGGGCGTGTCGGCCGGGAACCGGACGACCTTGGCCTCGCGGCGGAGAAGGCATTGCAGGATATTGAGCTTCATGCCGCAGTCGATGACCGCGACGCATTTTTTCCGGTCCTTGTTGTAGGCCTTGATCCGCTTGACGCTCACCTCCCCGACCAGGTGGCGCTTGTTCGGGTCGGGGATGAGCCGGGCCTCGCGGCGCAGGGCGGCCAAGTCGGCCTTGGTGTAGTAGGTCTCCAGGATGCCGCGCATGACCCCGTGGAGGCGGAGTTTTTTGGTCAGGGCCCGGGTGTCGACGCCGGAGATGCCGGGGATGGCGCTCTCCTTGAGCCAGACATCGAGCGTCTTTTCGGAACTGGCGTGAGAGGGGACTTCGCAGAGCTCGCTGACGATATAACCCCAAATCTTGGGCTTGTCGGACTCGAAGGCCTTGGGCGAGACGCCGTAGTTTCCGATCAGGGGGTAGGTCTGGCAGAGAATCTGGCCGTGGTAGGAGGGGTCCGTGATGGACTCGGGATAGCCGACCATGCCGGTATTGAAAACGACCTCGCCCGAGACCTTGGCGAAGGCTCCGAAGCCTTCGCCGGGCCAGACGCTGCCGTCTTCAAGGACAAGGACTGCTCTCACGAGGATGGGGCTCCGTAAAATCGGCCTATTATAGCGGTTCGCTCCGGCGGAGACAAGGAGAAACCGAGAAGAAACCGAGATCCTATTGAGGTTCGGGCGGCCTTCTCTACAGAAGACTGGGATCCAGCGGGCCTTCGTTTCCCCCGACGTTTTCGGGCCGCGAAGGGGGAGCGTGGCGGGTTGGATGGGCCGTCGGAGCGGGAGGAACCTGGCGAGCGGCGCGGGCGGGTGCGGCGGCCGGGATCGGCCCCGTCCAGTCTTCGACCTGGAGGCCGGGAATATGGCCGTAGAGCGCGACGTCGGGGGCGACCAGGACGGCGTTCAGGTTCAAGGCGTGGGCGCCGATCCGCGCGGCCTCGGCGGCGATCGGCGTTCCGGCCGCCTCCAGCTCGGCCCGGACGCGGCCGTACGTCTCGGCCGCTGCCGTCCCGAAGTCCGCGATTTCGAGGGGCAGGAGGAACTCCTCGAGGGCCGCGGCATCGCTCTCGGCGGAGGCGCTTTGGGCGGCTCCGCGGCGGAGCTCGGCCAGGGTCAGGGAGGAGATGCCCGCGTCTCCGGGTTCCAGGCCGGAGATGCGCCGTATGGCCGCCTCCGGTTTGCGCTTGATCAGGGCGACGCAGGCGTCGGATTCCAGCATGTAGCGCATCAGCGTCCTCCGCGTCCCGGCCGGGTCGGCCGTTCTTTTTCGGACAGGAAGTCGCCGGAAAACTTGTCCAGGCTCTGAATCAGGGATTCCCAGGCGCTGTTGGCGGGTAGGAGAACGACGGCGTTGCCGGACTTCTTGACGAAGACGAACTCGCCCTCGAAGCGGAACTCCTTGGGCAGGCGGACGGCCTGGCTTTGCCCGTTGGGGAAGAGCTTGGCGGTTTTCATTTGGATACCATAAAAGTATATATTAAGCATATATACTATTTACCCGTAGAAGTCAATCTCATTTTTAGTGAATTATGCTGAAAAGGGGCGCTATCCCTCTCTACTGAAGCTCTGACTAAAAGGATGTGTTTCAAGAGCTTGCGTTCTTGTGAGTTATATTTCGGGTATAAAATGTTGGCTGTACAGGTGACATGGGATGTTAAAAATGTAATGAACTTGCTAATTGGACCAGGGCGGGAGAGCATGTCAATTTCTGTTCGTTTGAGAAAAAGCACTTGATCTTAATGAGCGGCTTCAACCATACTTAAACCTTAGAAATTGTAATAATTGGCGTCGGCAATTCTATTCGGATCGCGAATGGGGGGAATAGTGAGATGCTTGGAAATCCTAAATTACAAAGAAGCCCTCTCCTAGAAATGCTAAGGTTTCCGGGCCATTAAACACGAGATACTTCCAATGCCGCTAAGAAACATCCATGAAAAACCGTTCGATGAAGGGACGTTGACTAAACTGGATCTCTATCGTCTCTACCTACGGGAATGGCTGCCGACCTTTATTAACAGTCCGAGTATAAGAATCCTTCAAATTTTTGATTTATTCGCCGGTCCGGGATGTGACCTCGCTGGGCAACCTGGCAGCCCGCTTATTGCATTAGAGGAAGCAGGATCCGCATTGGCGAAGAATAAACGATTCGGTGGTCCTCAAATCGATTTGTTTTTTAATGAACTTAATCCGGGGAAAGCAACGGCATTATGCGAGCTTATCTCGCAACAACCAGATGTGCCGCCCAATATTCGAATGGAAGTAACACGCCTGCCCTTTGAAGAAGCCTTCCTGTCGGTTGTTCCGAAAATGACCGGCCAAGTCGCTAATTTAGTCTTTCTAGATCAAAATGGAATAAAATTCGTCTCACATGATGTTTTTATCCGATTGGCTGGACTTCCGAGAACCGATCTCCTTTTCTATGTTTCTTCGGCAACGTAAACCGCTTTAAAGAATTGTCCAAGATTCGGGCCTGTATTCCCCCCATTGATGAATCGGACATTCGACGGATGACCGGGTACAACGTCCATCGCATCGTTGCGGGGGCTTATCGGCGATGGCTGCCGACTGGAGCGAAATATTTTATGGCGCCGTATTCGATCCGAAAGGGCCCCAATGTCTATGGCCTTGTCTTCGGTTCCGGCCATCCACGAGGAATCGATAAATTTCTTAGGGTGGCTTGGGCAAAAGGCGGGGATGCGAATTTTTTTATCGATAGAGATCGTATTGATTCCCAAACTTTGATGCTTCCCGAAATGGAGACGCCGAACAAGCTGAGAGAATACGAAGCGGCGTTGCGAAGCGATGTCTTGAACGGCAAACTCGGAACCAATAAAGAAATATATATCTTTGGGCTAGAACATGGCGTTCTTGCCTCTCATTCTCGGGCGGTTATCGATCGGATGCTGGCTCAAGGGGATTTACCAAAGCAGACGATTCATATATCGTATGATGCATGGGCGAAGCAGGCCTGCGGGGAACAAATCCTCCTTAAGGAGGACGCGCCATGAACGTGATCTATGAACCGAAGGGCCGAGCCCGCGAGTATTCCGAGCTTGCCTGTAATCTATATCGCGGGTGCACTCATGGGTGTCGATATTGCTATGCTCCTTCATGCATGAGAACGTCCGCGGATAAATGGCATGCCAAGGCGGAGCCACGCGAAAAAGTCCTCGAGATGCTGGAAAAAGACGCGTCTCGTTTACGCGGCGATTCAAGACGGGTCTTGTTTTGTTTTCTTAGCGATCCCTATCAGCCGATCGAACGTCAAGAACGATTGACCCGGCGCGCATTGGAAATCGTCGCGAGAAATGAATTGCGGAGCCAAATATTGACCAAGGGTTCCGCGGATCTCATCCTGGAAGATCTTGATTTAATGAAGCAGAGCGGCACGGAACTGGGCGTAACGCTTTGTTTTTCAGATGATGAAACCAGAAAAGCTTGGGAGCCCAACGCTTCCACGGTCATGGATCGGCTTAGTGTTCTAAGAATCGCCCATCAAGCGGGCATCCATACATGGGTGAGTCTTGAACCGGTAATCGACCCCATTCAAGCGTTGGAGGTCATCAGAACGGCCCATGGCTTTGTTGATTTTTGGAAAGTCGGAAAATTGAACCATATGAAAGATATCGAATCTCAAATTGATTGGCGGAAATTCCTTATCGAAGCCAAACGGCTTTTGGATAGTGTGGGCGCGGATTATTACGTTAAAGACGATCTTAGGAGATATGGATTATAAAGTATGCATTCGATGACATGCACGAATATTTTATATATGAGGGTGGGTTGAAATAGAATGCCCGAGAATCTTATCGAACGCTATCTCACGGATTTGGGCGAAATCCGCGCCACGCACGCACATGTCGCCGAAACGTCGTTCTACCCGGCCTTGGAAAGGCTCCTGTCCGATATCGGCAAGACGCTCTCGCCCAAAGTCCGCTGCGTCATCCATCCGGCCAATCGGGGGGCCGGGCTTCCCGACGGCGGCTTGTTCTCGGCCGAGCAGTTCCGCCGCAGGACCCGCGAGGCGGATTCCGGGGACGATGTCTTCCCCGGTCAGTTGCCCGCCCGCGGCGCAATCGAGGCCAAGCCTCCGTCCGTGGACATCCGGCAATTGGCGTCCAGCGAGCAGGTCGGCCGCTATTGGGAGCGATACGGCACGGTGCTTGTCACGAATTTCCGGGCCTTTGCCATGGTCGGAAAAGATGCGACGGGCCGGCCGCATATCCTCGAATCGTTTTCGCTGGCGGATTCCGAGGCCGAATTCTGGCGCCTGACCGCGCATCCCCGCCAAGCCTCCGCCGCTCTGGGCGATCGCTTGGTGGAATACTTGAAGAGGGTCATGCTCCATAACGCCCCCCTGGCCGCGCCCCAGGACGTGGCCGAGATTCTCGCCTCCTACGCCCATGACGCCCGCCTTCGGATGGAACAGGCCGAATTCCCGGCCGTAGCGGGACTTCGTCAAGCCCTCGAGGAAGCCCTGGGCCTGCTTTTCGAGGGCGAGAAAGGTGAGCACTTTTTTCGCTCAACGCTCGTCCAGACGCTGTTCTACGGTCTTTTCTCGGCCTGGGTCTTCTGGGCCCGCCGCCGCGAGGCCAAGGCTTCCCCTAAGAAATCATTCCGCGTCGACCTCGAGTCGGCTTCTTCTCCCTATGCCTTGTCCGGGGAATTCGAGTGGCGTTCGGCGCACTGGCTTTTACGGGTGCCCATGCTGCGGGCGCTCTTTGTACAAATCGCCGATCCGGCCCGCCTCGGTGCTCTGGGATTGACCGAGGTCCTGGATTGGGCCGCTTCCGCTCTCAACCGCGTGGATCGGAAAGCGTTTTTCGAATCCTTCGACGAAGGACACGCCGTCCAATACTTCTACGAGCCGTTCCTGCAGGCCTTCGACTCCGAGCTGCGGAAGGACCTCGGCGTCTGGTATACGCCCGAGGAAATCGTTCGTTACCAGGTCGAGCGGGTCGATTCCGTCCTGCGGTCCGAGTTGGGCCTAGCCGATGGCTTGGCCGATCCAAATGTCGTCGTCCTTGACCCCTGTTGCGGCACTGGCGCTTATTTAAGGGCCGTCCTACGCCGCATTGCCGTGACTCTGCGCGATAAGGGAGGCGACGCGCTTGTCGCTCACGATCTCAAGAAGGCCGCCATGGAGCGGGTCTTCGGCTTCGAGATCCTGCCCGCCCCGTTCGTCATTTCCCATCTGCAACTGGGCTTGGAGCTCGAATCTCTGGGAGCGCCGCTGACCGATCGCGGCGATCCTCCGGAGCGCGTCGGCGTTTATCTGACGAACGCTCTGACGGGCTGGGAGCCGCCGAAGGAAGCGCAGAAAAAGATCGCGTTTCCCGGTTTTGATGAGGAACGGGATGCGGCGGGGAGAGTTAAGCAAGAGAAACCGATCCTCGTCATTCTCGGCAATCCCCCATACAACGCTTTCGCCGGCGTCAGTCCGGAGGAAGAACAAGGATTGGTCGAACCATATAAGAAGGGCTTAGTTTCCGAGTGGGGCATCAAGAAATTTAATCTCGACGATTTATACGTTCGATTCTTCCGGCTCGCCGAGAAGCGTATTGCCGAACGCGGCGGGCGCGGCGTTGTGTCTTTCATATCCAATCATTCTTGGGTGAGCGATCCTTCTTTTGTAGTCCTACGACGGCATCTGCTCGATTCGTTCGATCGTTTCTGGATCGAGAATATGCACGGAAACCGAAAGATTTCGGAATATGCGCCGGATGGCCGCACTAGTGAAACCATATTTGCTACGACAGGCTTTTCGGTAGGTATCCAGCAGGGAGTCGCTATTTCGCTCTGGGTGAAACACTCAAAACGGAAAGGCGAACCGATCGTCCGTTTTCGGGACGACTTAACACAGGCTAAAGCCGCTGATCGCCGAGAGCAGCTTCTTGCTAGCCTCGCGATAAAGAACTTTAACGCAAAATACGAAAAAGTGGAGCCCGATAAGTCGAATAAGTACGCGTTTCGGCCCGTAAAGGTATCCTCTCAGTACGCTGCATGGCCTAACCTAGAGGACCTTAGCAATATACCGCCGACCCTCGGTATCCTTGATAATCGTCAGGAAGCCCTGATTTGTATCGGCAAAGAACGACTCCTAGAACGGATTAATAAATATCTTGATCCAAATGTTAAATGGGAGGATCTTGAGGCCGTTATCCCAGAACTCCTTCGGGACTATGCACGATTCAATGCTCATGAAGCAAGGGCTAAACTGCTCCGTATGGAGCCTTTTAAAGTAGAAAACGTTCGTCGGGTTTTAGTTCGGCCGATGGATAGCCGATGGTGCTACTATACATCGGTAAGACCGATCTGGACTGAGACCCGACCAGGGTATGTCGCACAATGTTGGCCGGGGAACGTTTCGCTTGTTTCACGACGAATGGGTCATGCGGATCCAGAAGGGACACCGTTTTTCTTTTCCTCCATTCTCGGCATGCAGCATTCGTTAAGTACGGATGCCTATTACTTACCTTTGCGTATAATGTACGGAAAGACCGCAAGCGAGCTGACTAATCCAGAAGAGACGGAGCGAGCATTATTTGGAGTGGAAAAGGGCGATGAAAGCCATTTGCCCAATCTCTCGCCTGCCGTACTTGACTATTTTGGAACGCTTGGAATTTCGAATTCGCGTAAAAATCGATCCCTTGCGGAGTTGTTTTGGTATCACGTTTTAGCCATTGGCTATTCTCCAGAATATCTATCTGAGAATTCCGACGGTATCCGCCAAGATTGGCCGCGGATTCCGTTGCCGAAAAAGAAAGAAACGCTACTGGTCTCCGCGGCACTTGGCCGACAAGTGGCGGCCCTATTGGACACTGAATACCCCGTTCCCGGCGTCACGAATGGTAAGATCCGCGAGGACCTGAAAACGATAGCCGTATTCGAGCGATTGGATGGCAAGTCCGCCAAGCCTGAGCGAGGCGATCTTGATCTGACGGCGGGCTGGGGCCATGGCGGTAAAGGCGGCGTCACTATGCCCGGGCGCGGTAAAACTATGGTCCGCGAGGATGGCGCGTTGGATGTCTACCTCAATGATGCCGGGTGCTGGCGCAATGTACCCGAAGCGGTCTGGGAATACACGATCGGCGGATACCAAGTCATCAAAAAGTGGCTGTCCTATCGCGAAAAACCCCTCCTCGGGCGCGGCCTTACGCCTGATGAAGTCCGCTACGTGACCGAAATGGCCCGCCGCATCGCGGCGCTCGTGTCAATGCGAAAAGATTTGGACGACAATTATCGATCCGTCATCAAATCCACGTATGCGTGGCCCAAAAAATATGCGACAAAAGGGCTCTGATGATGGGGGAAATAATATGAATACGGAAATATCGGTCAAACTCCCGAAAAGACTCGTCAATCGGCTGGACGGCATCGCGAGAGAGATGGAGGCGCCTGCCTCCGATATCGTCCGGAAAGCCTTGGAATCGTATCTCGATGAATTCTCGGATCTGAAAATCGCTTCAGATCGCTTATGCGACCAGACCGATCCGATCGTCTCCAGCCGTGAATTGCGGAAATCCTGTCGCGAATCGAAAGAACGAAATTAACGGGCGGCGGCCCAGATTTCGAAAATCCGTCGACTCCCAGGATCCGACATCACCGCGCGATTATCGAGGACTTTGGCCAATCCCTCGGCCAGCTTGACTGCCGTGGCGAAATAGAGGCGGTCCGCGGCGGCTTGGGATGCCTCGGGCAGACGGGCGATCTCGCCCGCCTTGAGCAGCCGCAGGCGCTCCCGGCAGGAGGCCAGGAAATCCGCTACCAGCCGGGCGTGGGCCGCCTCGTAGCTTGCGCCCAAGCCGGAGACCGAGCATTTGGCTTCGAACCTAAGGATCCTGGCAAAGAGCGCCTCCGCGGCATCGACTTTATCCGCGGGCGTCGCGGGCGAAAGCTCTTTAGCCAACGCCTTCATTTCGATCGTCGCGGCTGATCCTGCGGCCCGGCCGGCGCCAGTCGCCGGCGTTGTCCGGCTTCCCGCCGCCTTCCCGATCTTGGCTCCGCCCAGGGCGATTTGGACTCTCGCTTCGGCCGGGATTCCGTCGTAGAGAAGCGTGACCGTCTCGGCGTCGAACTTCTTCCAGATCCGTCCGTTGATTTTAACGCCGGTGACCGGGCCTTGCCCCGCCGTGGACAAGTACAGGCGCTTCTCCCCAAATCGGATCGGGAACTTCTGCTCGAGCGTCGTGATTCCGGCCGGGATGTGGGGGATGACCTCCAGCCTGTCGGCCTTATAGAGGTACTCGAACAGCCCGCGTATGAATCCCGCCGGTATGCCCCAGGCGTCGTAGACGGTATTGATCGGCTCCTTGGGCTGATAGACCTCGCTGCCGAAGTTCACCAGGTTGTTGTCCATGCGGAAGCGTTCGGCGAAGCCGAGGATGCGCTCCATCGAGCGGCGGGCGTCCGCCTGCCGGCCCAGTCGGTAGTAGGCCAAGATCATGCGCGTCTCGCAGGTTGACCAATGCCCGCCGTTGACCCAGCGTCCGAACGACCACAGGTCCTTGGGCTCGGTGTACATGTCATCGAGCGAAGGGTAGTTGGTGATGATCAGATCGTACGGCCGCAGGCCGGGAAGCGAAGCGATCTTGTCGTAGATCTTATTCGACTGGGCCTTGTCCGTGACCCTGAAGCAGATCGCGTCGTGGTTGACGATGGCCTCGAAATAGCCGTGTTTGGCGGCGCCGTAAATTCCGTGGCGCGTGCCGTCGGGATCGATGGACTTGACGAAATAGCCCTCCTCGGTCGTAAGCAGCGGCAGACCGCGCCGCGATAGTTCGCGCCGCTCGGCGTAGAGCTTGGCCTTGTCCGCCCGGCCCGCCATTTTTTCCAGCTCGATCAGCCGGTCCAGAGCCGCGATCGTGGTGATCGAAAGCCCGGCCAGGTAGGCCTTGTCGTAAGTCCCATCCGGCTTCTTCCAGCCGGCGAAGCTCGGCGCCATGAGGTTCCCCGCGGCGCCGGCCAGATAAAGGTTGTTCTTCGGATCGCGCCGCGACTCGAGAAAATCCGCCGATCGCTCCAGCTTGGGCAGGTAGCGGGCAATGGCCGCGGCATCGCGTCCGATGAGCAGCGCTTCCGCCTGTAGGACGACGCCGGCGGCGGTGAACTCCATGCCCCAATCGTGCAGCGCGACTTGGCCGTCCCCCTGCTTGTAGAAGATCCAGCCGGGACGGGCGCAGTCGCAGAGGCAGCCGTCGGGTGCGACCCACTTATAGGGCTCGCCGCCGACGTGCTTTCCGTCGCCCATCTGGTCGAACCAGAGGTCCTGCGAGTTTTGCATAAAGGTGACGAACGGCTCTTGCCAGAAGGGGAGCGCCCCGTATGTCGTCCCGTAACTGTTCTGGATCCACCAGGCGTCCCAGGTCGGCCCCTCGACCAGCCCGTTCCAGGACGGCATGTAGAGCATCGGCAGGCTCTGGTAGCGGGGGTCGGGCTCGAACATCGAGCGGGCCCGGTCGAGAAGGCGGAGGTAGACGGTATCGCCGCGGCCGGAGAAGAAGCGGCCGGAGAATTCGCCGGGCGAGTCCGCGGCCCGGGTTGCGGCCGGCGGCAGGAACAAGGCCGCGATGAGCGCGGCCGGGATGAGCCGGAAACGGCGGAGATTTCTCATGCGGGGCCTCCGTTGGGACGATAAGGAAGAGCTCATATCGTCCTCCTGTTCGTCAGGACAGTAAAACAGTATACACATTTCCCCGTTCGGAGGGACCCGACTGAGAATGGGCCGGGGGTGCCGCCCGATTGACTTGCGGGAATGAGTCGGGTACCGTGGAAGCCACTCAAAGCAGGAGGCGCCGCCATGGACTTTGTACCGCGGGAAATCATGGGCTCGCCGTCGTCGCCTCGCGTTCAAACCTGCTATGACCGGTATCTGGCCGAGCCGCTCATCATCGACGCCGAGTACCTGTGCCTCTATACCGAGCGCCACCGCCAGGTCGCCTTTTGGGAGGAGCAGGAGCGGCGGGCGGAATGCCATGCCTACGCCCTCGAGCGCCTGACGCCCGTCCTCCGCGAGGGGGAGCTGATCGTCGGCGGCAAGACCCGTTACGTCCGGGGCGCCGTGCCCTACGCCAACTACGCCGCGGACTACATCCTGCGAGAGCTGCGGCGCGAACAGCAGGAGTCCCAGGACGCCGTCACCGACCTCGGCACGGGCGGCGGCATCGCCCGCGTCCACGCCCTGGCCGAGTCCGGGGAGTTCGAAGTCTTCTGCCACAAGTTCCTGATCTCGCCCCAGGACAAGGCCTGCCTGTGGGAGTGCGCCGAATACTGGAGCGACAAGTGCATGCAGGCCGAGGGCGACCGGTTGTGGAAGACCCACTATCCACACGCCGGCTGGATCGAGAACGGCTGGCGCATCGTCCTCTACACCGCGCCGCACGACCCGGCGCCGGACGGGCGCTTTGTCCTGGATTTCGAGACGATCCTGGGCGTCGGGCTGGACGGCCTGATCGACCGTTGCAAGGCTAAGATCAAAGAGACTTTCGCTCAACCCGGCGCCATTGAGGAGACGGCCAAGGTCCATTTCTGGCGGGCCGCCATCCGCGTTCTCGAGGCCACGAAGACCTGGGCCCATAACTACGGCCGGGCGGCACTGGCCCTGGCCGAGCGCGAGGCCAGACCGGAACGCAAGGCCGAGCTCGAGACGATAGCCGCGAACTGTCTTTCGTTCGGCCGCCGCCCCGCCGGCTTCCATGAAGCTCTTCAGCACTTCTGGCTGGCCTACTTGGCCGGCCACCTCGAGGGCGCCCATCTCGGCTATTCCGTCGGACGCTTCGACCGCTACATGGCCCCCTATTTCCAGGCCGACCGCGAGCATGGCGGCCTGACCGAGGAGCGGGCGCTCGAGCTTTTAGAGCTCCTGCGGATCAAGCATACCGAGATCGAATACGTCGCCTCCTTCTCCTGGGAGGGGCTGGGCTCGGGCAACCTGTTCCAGAACATGATGCTGGGCGGCCTGACCGAGGACGGCCAGCCCGCCGACAACGAGCTGTCTCTTCTCGCCGTCCAGGCCGCGATCAACGTGCCCACAACCCAGCCGACGCTTTCCGTCTGGTGGACGCCGGGTCTGAGCCCGGAGTTCCTTCTCAAATGCGCCGAGGGCGTCAAGACCGGAGTCGGCTTTCCGGCCTGGTTCAACACCGATGTCTACCTCAAACACGAGCTGGGCCGCAATCCTCAGCTGGGATTGGGCTTCATCCGAAAATACGCAGCCATGGGCGGCTGCACCGAGCCCATCCTGGAGGGCTGCAGCTACGGGGTCGTCCAGCCGGGCTTCATCAACCACGTCAAGCTCCTGGAACTGGCCCTGCACGGCGGCCGCGATCCGCGCACCGGGATCGTCATGGAGGAGCGGCCCGTCCCCGGAGACTTCGAATCGCTGGCCGCGGCATACCGGCGCTTCCTGGAGACGGCCATCCGCCGCTGGCAGGAGTATTGGAACGTGGTCATGGAGGCCCATGCCCGGACCGTGCCGCTGATCTTCTGCTCGGCCGTCATGCGCGACTCGATCGAGCGCGGCCGCAACATGGACCGCGGCGGGATGCTCAACAACGCCACCCCGACGACGTTGAGCTCCGGGCTGGTCAACGTCGTCAACGCCCTGGCCGCGGTCAAGGCCGTCGTGGACGGCCCCGCGGCGATGGACGAACTCCGGGCCGCCCTGGCCGCGGATTGGAAAGGCTACGAGCTTTTGCACCGGCGGATCCTCGACGCGCCCAAGTGGGGCAACGACGACGACGCGGCCGACGGCATCATGCGCGACCTGTGGGCGTTCTATTGCGCCGCGGTCGAGCGGGGCCCGAACTATCTGGGCGAGCGCTATGACCCGAGCATGCTGGCGATCTCGACCATGACTCCCTTCGGCAAGGCTTGCGGGGCCACTCCCGACGGCCGGACGGCGGGCGAGCCGGTGGCCGACGGCGTGACTTCGCCCCATCCCGGGAGCGACCGCAACGGCCCGGCCGCCGTTCTGCGCTCGGCCCAGAAGGTCGACCACAGCCGCATCCGCGGCGGCCTGCTGAACCTGAAGTTCCATCCCAGCGCCCTGCGCGGCGTGGACGGCTCGCGCAAGCTGCTTCAGCTCATCCGGACGCTCTTCGAGACCCAGACCGCCTTCCAGGTCCAGTTCAACGTGGTCGACAGCCGGATGCTGCGCGAGGCCCAGGCCCATCCCGAAGCCTACCGCGACCTTATCGTCCGGGTGGCCGGCTTCAGCGCCTACTTCGTCGAGCTTCAGAAGTCCGTCCAGGACCAGGTCATCGAGAGGACGGAGCACGTCCTGTAATGCCGCGTTCGGCGCCGGTCTTCGACATCCAGTCCCTGGCCGTCCACGACGGCGAGGGCCTGCGCACGCTCGTCTTCCTACAGGGCTGTCCGCTGCGCTGTTCCTGGTGCTCCAACCCGGAGGGCCAGGCCGCCGGGCCGCAGATGCGTTGGCATGCGGCGAAATGCTCGGGCTGCCTGGCCTGCCGGGACGCCTGTACTCGCGGCGCGGTCATGGCGGAAGTCCGGGACGGGCGCACGGTTCCGGCCATCGACCGTCGCCTCTGCGAAGCGTGCCGCGAGCGGGCCTGCCTGGAGCGGTGTCCGACGGGGGCGCTGGCTCTCTCGGGCCGGGCCATGACGGCCGAAGCGCTGTTCAAGATTTTACGCCAAGACATCCGTCTGTATTGGAATACGGGGGGAGGGGTCACTTTCGGCGGCGGCGAGCCGCTCCTCCACCCCGATTTCGTGGCCGATATCGCCGGCCGCCTGAGGGCCTACGGCGTCGGGACGGTTGTCGAAACCTGCGGCGAATGGGATTGGGAGGCCGCCGCTCCGGCCCTCGAAGCGGCGGAGAGGATCTATTTCGACCTCAAAACGCTCGGTCCGGAAAAACACCGCCGCTTTACCGGACGACCGAACGAGACGATCCTGGCCAACCTGAAGCGTCTGGCGGAGACGAGGCCGGGGAAGATGATCATCTCCCTGCCGGTCATCCCCGGCTTAAGCGATACGCTCGAGCACGCGCGGGAGATCGGCGCGCTTCTGGCCGGTTGGGGCCTGCGGCGGGCGCGGCTGCTGCCGTATCACCGGTTGGGAATCGGCAAGTATGAAACGTTGGGGCGGGCCTATCCGCATCGATCAGGGGACAGGGATGTCCCGCCGGCCCTTGTGGTCGCCATGCAGGACGCTCTGATCTCCGCCGGTCTCACCGTCACGGTTGACGGCTGATAACGTCGCCGGTCAGGGCTTCGGGGTCACCCAGCTCGGAGTCGACGTCCAATCCCGGCCGGTCCAGTAGAGGAGGCCATGCTTGATGTTCTCGCAGTAGGCATCGTCGAGGGTGCTGTGGGTGTCCCCCGCGCGGACGGCTTCTTCGTGTTTGAGCTTGAACAGGCCGGAGAGCGTCACGTCGAGGCAGGCCAGTGTCCGGGGATCAAGATCGAATTCGAGATTGGTCCGGAATATCTGGCTTCGAATGCGGCCGTTGTCGAGAATCACGATCGTTTTCAAGATGGCATGGACATCGTTGACGGGATCGATGTCGGTCCAGGGCAGCAGGACATAAGCCCGTTCCGTTCCATCCGGCAGTGAAGGCCAATCGTAATTCCCCGAATTGGGCGAAGCGCCGGCCATATGGCGGGGATCGAGAACGGCGATAAACGCCTTCCTGTATTCGTTATTGACCCCGCCGATGAGAAGGTCTCGATATCCATCGTCATCGATGTCAGACAGGACCAGATCGATGATGCGTCCGCTGTTCCAATATTCTCCCAGGATACGCCGGTCGCAGGACAGGATCACGAGCTGGGTCGGCCATCCCGTGTGCTGCTCCGACAGAACGATGATTTCCATCCGACCGTCCCCGTTGATGTCGTGGGTCTCGAAGTAGGTCTGATAGTCCCAGGAGAAGAGTTTGTTCCCGCCAACGATCTCTTTCCCGCCGTCGAATTGCCAGCGCTGTTTGCCGCGGTGGTCGAAGCAGTAAATCGTCCTGGAGTTCTCGGACGAGTCCGTGTGCGGAACGAAAAGGACTTCTTTATGCCCGTCGCCGTCGATATCCTTGATGGCGAGCATGGGAGAGAAACGCAATCCTTTAGTTTCGTCTAGTTTCCGAATCTGGAATTTTTGCCGGTAGGCGGCTTCCGACGATAGGTCCGCCAGTTTCGTATCGAAAGGCCAAAGATCCTTTTTGGCCTTGTTCTGGATGACCAGGAGGGAGCCGTCGATGCGGAAGTCGGCCGGTTCGCGGTCCGCCGTCAAGGCTCGGATGCCGAAAAAGGCGAAGATCCCCAGGACGGCAAGGACGGCCGGAATGAGGACCTTTCTCGAACCGATAATTCTCCGCTTCGCCGCGGGAGCGGTGGGAGGGGCCTGTTCCGCCGTCGGCTCGCTTTTCGGTTTCAGAGCCGACGTCCCGGTCAGCCATTGGTCCAGCTCATGCTTCCAGGCCATGACCCGGGGGCCGGGCTGACCGCCGGGACGGTGGACGGGCAGACCGCGCTCTTTCTCCCAGCGCAGGCAGGTCCGGACGTCGCAGCCGAGGTAGGCGGCGATCTCTTTCCATGAAACAAGCCGGCCGTTGTTTTCGTCCGCCATGAGCGGCAAATACTATCACAATTGAGAGATCCAAAAACAGAATGGCCCCTGACACTGCCCGTTCCAAGGCGGGCGCCTCGACGGGCCCGCGGCAGGGGGGTATAATCCCGGCGGAGCCGCCATGGACCACATCACCCGCATCAATCCGCTGATCGAAGTCCTCAAATCCTCGCCGCGCCGGGTGAACAAGATCATCCTGCAGAAGGAGGAGGGCCATCGCCCGCTGGGGACGATCGTCGGCCTGGCCAAGGAGGCCCATGTCCCGTATCTCTTTCTGCCGCGCGCGGTCATGGACAAGATGGCGCCCCATCACCAGGGCGTCATCGCCGTGCTTGCCCCCAAGGAGTTCGCCACGCTCGAAGACATACTCCGTGGCGCCGGGGAGAAGCCCCTTCTTGTTTTGCTGGATGAAATCGAGGATCCCCAGAATCTCGGGGCCATCCTGCGCAGCGCCGAGTGCGCCGGCGTCGACGGCGTCATCCTCCCCGAGCGGCGTTCGGCCGGGCTGACCGAGACCGTCCTCGAGGTTTCGGCCGGAGCCCTCGAACATCTCAAGGTCGCCCGCGTCACCAATCTGGTGCAGGCGATGGAGCGGCTCAAAGAGAAAGGCATCTGGATCGTGGGGGCGGAGAGCGGCGGCGACGGGTTCTTCTGGGAATTCGACTATACCCAGCCGGCGGCGATCGTCCTGGGTTCGGAAGGCAAGGGCATCCGCCCCCTGGTCCGCAAGACGTGCGACAGGGTCCTCTCGATTCCCATGGGGGGAAAGATCAACTCTCTCAACGTAGCCGCGGCCGCTTCCGTCTTCTTCTTCGAGGCTGCCAGGCAAAGAACCGGGAACCGGGGGTCAGGTCTTAAGATTCAAGATATCTAATATATCAGGCTAAAAATCGTCACTTTGACAAATATCGGCAAGGGAAATCTTGAATCTTTAGACCTGACCCCCTAGGCGGAGTACCCCTGGCTTTGATAGAATAAATGGGGTATACACCCGTTAAGCAGAGAAGCCATGACCAAAACCGACGATTTCTATCAGCTTGAAAAGCCGATCCTTCAGCTCAAGGAGCAGATCGACGAGATCCTCTTGGCCGGCGAGCCCGGCGCGGCTGCCAAGGTCGACGGCCTGCGGCTGGAGATCGAAAAGGAATGGGCCAAGATCGCCCCCCACCTGTCCCCGACCCAGATCGTCCAGATCGCCCGCCACCCCAAGCGGCCCTACTCGCTGGAATACATCGCGGCTCTGATGACCGACTTCATGGAGCTTCACGGCGACCGGCGTTTCGCCGATGATCCAGCCCTGGTGGCCGGCTTCGCCTTCTTCAAGGGCCGCACCGTGGCCGTGGTCGGCCAGCAGAAGGGCCGCACGACCCGCGAGCGCCTGGACCGCAATTTCGGGCAGATGAATCCCGAGGGCTACCGCAAGGCCCTGCGCATCTTCAAGCTGGCCGAGAAGTTCGGCCATCCCATCGTCAGCTTGATCGATACCCAGGGCGCCTACCCGGGCCTGGAAAGCGAGGAGCGCGGCCAGGCCGAGGCCATCGCCCTGAACCTCAAGACGATGTTCACCCTGCGGGTGCCGATCGTTTGCCTCGTCATCGGCGAGGGCGGCAGCGGCGGCGCCCTGGGCATCGGCATCGGCGACCAGGTCATGATGCTCGAGCACTCGTTCTACTCGGTCATCTCGCCCGAGGGCTGCGCCGCCATCCTTTGGAAGGACAAGTCCGATCCGGCGATCGTCCGCCAGGCGGCGGAAAACCTTCACCTGCGCGCCCAGGACCATCTCGCTCTCGGTCTGATCGACACGATCATCCCCGAGCCGCCCGGCGGCGCGCATGTCGACCCCGAGGCGACCTTCAAGATCGTGGACAAGCATCTGGACGAGGCCCTCAAGAAGCTGGAAGGCAAGCCCGTCGAGGAGATGCTCGAGGAACGCTACGCGAAATTCCGCAAGATGGGGGTCTTCGTCGAAAAATGAGCGGAGAAGGGCCATCCGGCCGGGCGCTGACCGCCGTCAAGGGTACGCACGACATTCTTCCCGGCGAGGTTGAAGTCTGGCAGAAGGTCGAGGCCGAGACCAAGCGCCTGTTCGAGCTCTACGGCTACAAGGAGATGCGGGCGCCCATCATCGAGCCGACCGAGCTCTTCCACAAGGGGACGGGCGAGACGACCGACATCGTGACGAAGGAAATGTATACCTTCGAGGACAAGGGCGGGCGCTCGATCACCCTGCGGCCCGAATACACGCCGTCGGTCGCCCGGGCCATCGTCGAGCACCGGCTCGACCTGCTCGGAACGCCGATGCGCTACTACTACATCGGCCCGATGTTCCGCTACGACAAGCCGCAGAAGGGCCGCTACCGCCAGTTCCACCAAGTCGACGTCGAGGTCTTCGGCGAGAAAGACCCGGCCCTCGACGCCGAGATCGTGGAAATGGCCGATGCCCTGCTCAAGGCCCTGGGGATCGCCGAGACCGAAACTCTGGTCAACTCGGTGGGCTGCCGGGCCTGCCGGCCGGCCTTCTCGGCCGCCCTGCGCGAGCGCGCACTGGCCGTCCAGGACAAGCTGTGCATCGACTGCCGGCGCAAGATGGAGACCAATCCCCTGCGCATCTTCGATTGCAAAGTCGAAAGCTGCCGCGAGCAGGCCCGGGCTTTTCCCAAGATCACCGGCTTTCTGTGCCCCGAATGCCGCGAACATTTCGCCGCGTTTCGGGCCCATCTCGATCGCTACGGGGTGGCTTACCGGCACGACGAGAACCTGGTCCGGGGCCTGGACTACTACACCAAGACGACGTTCGAGGTCGTCGACAACAGCGCCGGCCAGCAGAACGCGATCCTGGGCGGCGGCCGCTACGACGACATGATGAAGGATTTCGGCGGCCCGGACATCTGCGGCATCGGATTCGCCATGGGCTTGGAGCGGCTGATCGCCAGGTTGGCGCTCAAGCCGGAAGCGAGGCGCTTTCTCTATGTCGTCCACCAGGGCGAGGCGGCCAAAGCCAGGGCCATCGAGCTGGCCCGGTTCTTCCGGCGGGGCGGCATCGAGACGGTCATCGAGTTCGGCGGCCGCAGTTTCAAAAACCAGTTCGGCCGGGCCGGAAAGCTGGGCGCGGCCTGGGTCCTGATCGTCGGCGAGGACGAGACGGCCAAGGGGATCTTCCAGCTCAAGGACATGGCCGCCGGCACCCAGGTCGGCGGCGCCCCCGAAGTGCTCCTCTCGGGGGTCAGGTCTTAAGATTCAAGATATTATCCCATTCGTTGACGAAACGTAAACGCCGGTTGTCAGAAATCTTGAATCTTAAGACCTGACCCCCCTTCGTGATAAAATAGCCGCGCCAATCCGCCTAAGAGAGCCTCTCATGAGCAACGAACAAGTTCCCGCCTCCCCGACTTGGAAGCGCACCCACTACGCCGGCGTCCTGCGCGCCTCCGACGAAGGCCGCGAGGTCGTCCTCTGCGGCTGGGTTCAAAAAGCCCGCGATATGGGCCACCTCGTTTTCGTCGACGTCCGCGATCGCGAGGGCCTGGCCCAGGTCGTCTTCCGCTCCGACAACCCGGGCTTGATGGAAGAAGCCAAGAAGCTCCGCAACGAGTTCGTGATCGGCGTCCGGGGCATCGTTCGCCGCCGCGAATCGGTCAACAAGGACATCCCGACCGGCGAGGTCGAAATCGAAGCGTCCGGACTCAAGCTTTTTGCGGCCGCCAAGGTTCCGCCCTTCGCCGTGGCCGACCCGCCCCAGGCCTCCGAGGAGCTGCGGCTCAAATACCGCTACCTCGACCTGCGCCGCCCCAAGATGCAGCGCCGCCTCCGGCTCCGCCACGACGCCTCCCTGGCCGCCCGTAACTACTTGAGCCGCCATGGCTTCCTGGAGATCGAAACGCCCATCCTGGCCAATCCGACGCCCGAGGGTGCCCGCGACTATCTTGTCCCCAGCCGGATCTATAAAGGCCGCTTCTACGCCCTGCCCCAATCGCCCCAGCAGTTCAAGCAGACCCTGATGATCTCGGGTTTCGACCGCTACTTCCAGATCGTCCGCTGCTTCCGGGACGAGGATCTGCGGGCCGATCGCCAGCCCGAGTTCACCCAGATCGACATCGAGATGAGCTTCATCGAGCTCGAGGAGTTCTTCGCCCTCAACGAGGGGCTGATGGAAGCCGTCTTCGCCCTGACCGGCCGCGCCGTCGCCCGCCCCTTCTCCCGGCTGACCTACGCCGAGGCCATGGAGAAATACGGCTCGGATAAGCCGGATCTGCGTGTGCCGCTGACGATGAATGACCTGACCGCCGTCGGCCGGGGCCTCTCTTCCGAGCTCCTGGCGTCCGTCTTCGCTGCCGGCGGCGAGCTTAAAGGCCTGCTCATTCCGGGCGGCGCCTCTCTCTCCCGCGGCCAGCTCGACAAGCTGGGCGAGAAGGCCAAAGCGCTCGGCGCCAAGGGCCTGTTCTGGATCAAACGGCAAGCCGGCTGGAAGGCCGGGCTCAAGCTGGCCGAGGCCGAGTATGAAGCCATCTGGACCGGACTCGGCGGCGCCGAGGGCGACCTGGCCCTCCTGGTGGCCGACAAACGCACGACCGCCCTCAAGGTTCTGGGTGAAATCCGGCGGACCTGGCCGATCGACGAAGCCCGCAAGAAGGACGCCCTGGCCTTCGCCTGGATCACCGACTTCCCGCTCTTCGAATGGAGCGAGGAGGAGCAGCGCCACGTCTCCATGCATCACCCCTTCACTTCGCCCGTCGAGGAGGACCTGCCGCTTCTGGAATCGGAGCCGGCCCGGGTCCGGGCCAAGGCCTACGACATGATCCTGAACGGAGTCGAGGTCGGCGGCGGATCCATCCGTATCCACGAGATGGACGTTCAGCGCCGGATCTTCAAGGCCCTGGGGCTTTCGGACGCCGAAACCGAGGCCAAGTTCGGCTATTTCCTGGAAGCCTTGAGCTACGGCGCCCCGCCCCACGGCGGGATCGCCTTCGGCTTCGACCGGCTGGTGATGCTCCTGGCGGGCGACGAGTCCATCCGCGAGGTCATCGCCTTTCCCAAGACGACCAGCGCCATGGACCTGATGACCGGGTCGCCCTCGGACGTCGACGAGCGCCAGCTCGTCGAGTTGGGGCTCAAGCTGCGCTAGACGGCGCCGCCTCTCAATCGAAGGTGAAATGCCCGATGGTGAACAGCCGCAGGCAGGCTTCCACCGCGGTTTCGTCGTAGAGCCGGCCCTTCCCGGCTTCGATCTCGGCCAAGGCCGCCTTGATCCCCAAGGCCGGCCGGTAAGGCCGGTGGGAGGACATGGCTTCGACGACGTCGGCGATGGCCAGGATCCTCGATTCCAGCAGGGTGACCGGCCCTTTCAATTTCTGCGGATAGCCCGAGCCGTCGAGGCGTTCGTGGTGCTCGTGCACGATCCGGCTCAAAGGCCAAGGGAATTCGATCTTGGCCAGGATTTCGAATCCAACCTGGGCGTGGGTCTGAACCATTTGGTACTCGAAAGCGCTCAGCTTGGAGGGCTTGCTCAGGATCTCGGCCGGGACCGCGATCTTGCCCAGGTCGTGAATGGCTCCGGCGACGCGGACGCTTTCGACGCGCTCTTCGGAAAGGCCCATCTCCCGGGCCATGGCCTCGGCCAGCCTCATGACCCGCTCCTGATGGCCGGCCGTGTAGGGATCGCGGATCTCGATCGTCGCCGTCAAAGCGGCCAGAGAGGCCTTGATCGCCGCTTCCAGCTTGCGCTGGGTAAATCGGATCTTTTCCTCGGCCTTTTTCCGTTCGGTGATATCCTTGTCCACGCCCCGGTAGCCCGTGAGCCGCCCATCCTCGCTCCGCATCGCGACGCCGTTCGTCTCCAGAATGATCGTCCGCCCATCCTTATGACGGTTGGGATTCTCGAAGCCGTGGAACGGCCGCCCCTCGGCGAAGGCGGCCATCACCAGGGCCTTCATCTCTTCCCGGGATTCCATAGTAAAGAGATCGTAATACCGGATCTTGCCGATCAGCTCCTCCGGCGCGTATCCCAGGATCTTTTCGATGACCGGACTGCTGTAGGTGTAGAGGCCGTCCATGTCGACCTCCCAGATCCATTCGCCGGCGTTCTCCGCCATCTGGCGGAACCGCTCCTCGCTTTTCTTTTGATCCATCCGGGCCTGGGCTCTCTCCCGGCGCATCTGCGCCTCGGCCAGCTCGCGCCGGACGGCCGGGGCGAGCCGGCCCAGGGAGTTCTTAATGACGAAATCGCCCGCCCCCGCCTTCATCATGGCGACCGCCGTTTCCTCGCCGATGACGCCGGAGACGATGAGAAACGGGAGGTCGAGCCCCGTTTCCCGGGCTATGTCCAGGGCGGCCAGGGCGCTGAACTCGGGCATGTTATAATCCGAAAGGATGACGTCATAAGCCCGGCGGCTCAGCGCCGACCGCATCTCGGCGGCCGATTGGACCCGCTCGGACTGAACGGCGTAACCGCCTTTTTCCAGGCTGCGGACGATCAGCGCGGCGTCGGACTCCGAATCATCGACCAGCAGGACGGCTAAGGAATCGCTCATGAAGGGCTCACTCCGTCGGCGGCGGCTCGTTGATGATGAGCCAGTACAGGCCCAGGTTCCGGATGGCCTCGGCGAACTGGACGAAGTCGACCGGCTTGCGGATGTAGCTGTTGACGCCCAGATCGTAGCTCTGGGCGACGTCCTGCTCCTCGCGCGACGATGTCAGGATGACGACCGGCAGCCTGCGGGTCCTCGCGTCCGTCCGGATGCGGCGCAGGATGTCCAGGCCGTTGACGACCGGAAGCTTCAGGTCGAGCAGGATCAGGGCGGGCATCCGATCGGGTGGGAGGCCGCCCTGTGGCTCCCCGCCGAAAAGATAATCCAAGGCTTGACGGCCATCCTCGAGCACGACCAGCTGATTGGTGACCCGGCTCTTGGCGAAAGCCCTCCGGGTCAGGTCGATGTCGCTGGGGTTGTCTTCGATGAGCAGGATATCCCTGGTGTTCATGATGCTTCCTCCAGGGCGAAATAGAACGTCGCCCCCTTGTCCGTAGCCGCTTCCGTCCAGATTCGGCCGCCGTGGCGGTTGATGATCCGGCGGACCGTGGCCAGCCCGATGCCCGTGCCCGGGAACTCCGAGGCCCGGTGCATCCGCTGGAAGGCCCCGAAAATATTCTTGGCGTAGGCCATGTCGAATCCGACGCCGTTGTCGCGGACGAAGAAAACTCCCGGCCCCTGATTTTCGGCCCGGCCCAGCTCGATCCTGGCCTCTTCGCGGGGTCCGGTGAACTTGCAGGCGTTGTCGAGAAGGTTCGTCAGGACGATGTCGAGGAGCTGCCCGTCGCCCCGAACCTTGAGGCCGGGGGCGATGAGGAATTGGATCCGCCGGCCCGGGTTGCTTTCCAGCAGGCGGTCGGCGATCACCTGGGCCCGGGCCGAAAGGTCGACCGTGCCGCCGGTCATCTCCGCCTGGCTGATCCGCGACAGGCGCAGGAGGTCGTCGATGAGGAGGCCCATCCGCTGCGTTTCGGCCCGGATCCGGCTCAGGTGGCTGAGGCCCTGCTCGCCCAGCTTGTCGGCGCAGTCCTCGGCCAAGGCCAAGCTCCAGCCGTCGATGCCACGCAGGGGGGCGCGAAGATCGTGGGAGACGGAATGGGCGAAGGCCTCAAGCTCCTCGTTGGCGGTCTGCAGTTGAGCCGTTCTGTCACGGACGCGTTGCTCGAGCTCGACGTTGAGCCGCCGAACTTCCGCCTCGGCCTTCTTGCGCTCGGTGATGACGTCGAAGACCGTGACGAAGGTTTCCGGCTCGTAGCTGTAGACCGCCATGTTGAGCCATAGATCCAGAGACTTGATCTCCATTTCGAACCGCTCGGGCCGGCCCGTCCGGGCTACCCGGCTGTAGATCTCGAACAGCCGGGGGTCGCTGTCCCAGATGCCGGGGACGATATCCGCGGCCTTCCGGCCGACGACGTTCTTCAGCCCCAGCAGGGTTTCGAAGGCGGCGTTGGCGGCCAGAAATTGGATATCGGGGGGTTGCCCCTTTTCCGTGACCAGCCGGGCATAGGAGTATCCTTCGACCATGTTCTCGAACAGGGTCCGGTATCTCGCCTCGCTGTGTCGCAGGGTGTCTTCCGCCATGAACTTGGCCAAGGCCACGGCCAGATAATCGGCCAGCCTTTCCCAAAAGCCGAGGCTTTCCGGAGTGAAGCCCCCGACCGCACGACCACAGAGCTGAATCAAGCCGATGTTCCGTCCTCCGAAGCCGAGCGGCATGAGGACGAAGGATTCGAAGCCTTCGCCAAGGCAGCGGCTGCGCGTCCACATGGACCGGTCCGAATCCGGGAGATCAGCCATGAGCTTGGTCAGGGAATTCGTCCAGAAGCTCCCCCGGGGAGAGAAGTACGGCCGGCTGGGATCGAACCATCCCCGGATGACGTTCCCGCACAGGCATTCCAGGACGGGGTGGCCGCGTTCGTCGCGCCGCGGGGTGCCGTCGGGATCGCGGGCGCCAAGGGAGTTTTCCGTCCGCAGGAATTTCTCCGGGAATCCGAGGGCCACGGCGTAGGGGAAGTCATCATCCCTGGCCAGCCGGATACCGGCGGCGTCGCAGCCGAAGTTCTTCAGGAAGAAGTCGGCCGCTCCGCGGGCCAGGCTTTCGGTGTCCCGGCTTTCGTTCATCAGCCGTAGAAATTCGATGGTCAGATTCCGCTCTTTCCGGGAGCAAACCTCGTCGCTGATATCCTGAAACACGCCCTGAACGCTCACGACGCGTCCAGCCTCGAGGTTCGGCTGACCCATCGTATGGACCCATTTGCGGTTCCCGGCCGCCGTGATCATTTCCAATTCCAGGTCGTAGGGCTTCCCGTCCTGAATCGCTTCTTGGATGGCCGCTTCGATCCGGGCCCGGGATTCGTCGACGTAGAAGCTCACCCCGAACTCGGCGTTCGTCGGGAGGGCGGGATCCACGTCGTGAATACGGGCCACTTCGTCGGTCCAGGAACCCTTCCCGGTCCGGGCGTCGAACTCCCAGCCGCCGACCTTGGCCAATCCGCCGGCCATGCGGATGAGGTTGTCCCTGGCCTGGATCGCCCGCCGATCCTTCTCCTGTTCCGCCTCCCTGCGGCTCAAGGAACGGGCGCTCCAGCCGGTGAACAGGGAGCCGATGATCATATAAGATAAGGCCACTAGGAGAACGCCGGCCTCCGACTCGAAGAGCTTGGCCCTCTCGCCGGCGATCCTCATCAAGCCGATGAGAGGCGGGACCAGAAGGATGCCCGGAAGAAACCGTCTGATTATGATGCCGGCGACGCCGGGGTCACGCAGCATGCCGACGAGGCCCCGGTCGGGGTGTAGAGCCAGGATTCCGGCCGTCAGAACATGCAACGCGACGGCCGTGGGGATGCCCATCGGCGTCCCCGCCCCGAAGCCATAGGCCGGCCTGATGTGGAAGAGATATTCGGCGAGAGACCAGTATGTCAGAAACTGCGCGGTCAGAATCAGGGCTTGGACGATCCGATAGGCGCGCCGGGTGAGGCCGTCGATCGTCAGCCCCAAGCCGACGAGGAAAAAGACGAATACGGTCAATAGCCCCATGCGGCCGGGGACTCCCGTTCCCGGCGCTCCCAGCGGCTTCCCGGCCAGCCATGGCCCGATTCCCAAGTCGCGGCCCCCGATGATCTCAACCAGCATCAGACCGGCCAGGACGACGACGAGGATGCCGGCTGCGAGCGCGGCCCCGCGCCGGAACGCGGCCTTCTTGCCGTCGGCTCCGGCCCGGGCGAAAAGGGCCAGGCCGAGCAGAAGGAAGGCGGCCGCGGCAACGGCTCGCACCGGTAGCGGGCCGGATGTGAGGCTCTTCAGCCAGGGGATGTCGATAAAATAACCGAGAAGAACGCCCGCGCCCAGCCCGGCGACGGCCAAGCCGGACCAGCGGGCGATCCGAATCCAAAACCGGGAAGAATCCGTCGGACTTTTCATCGTACTCTGCTCTTTCCGATGTTCCGTCGGTCGGGTATCCCGCCGGCCGTGGTACTGGTCGAATCCAATTCCGGCCGGTCTCTCTTCAAGGAGCATCATACCGGGTCATGTCCCGCGGCGTCAAATCGCGCGCCGCGCCCGTCGGAGTCCTTGACATCACGGCCACCCCGGCCTATATTCCGAGCCGTTAAGCGAAGGAAGGAGCCATCC
>JAQULS010000128.1 GCA_028749235.1 Acidobacteriota bacterium
CTTTTCCAGGCTGAAGACGATTTCCTTCTTCTGCAGGGGGGCTTTACCGTCGTGATCGACGATGATGATGTATTCGAGGAAGGGCAGCTTGTCGAGGATCTTGCGAATTTTAGGAGCGTGCTTTTTCTGGGTGATGATGGCTTTAGTCTGGGCGTTCTCCAGCCGGACATAGAGGGATTCGTCTCCGAAAGCGGAGAAAAGCGGCTGGCCGATGGCTCCGATCTTGAGGATCCCGAGAACCCCCAGATAGAGCTCGGGCACCTTGTCCATGAACAGGCAGACACGGTCGCCGACGGCGATGCCGAGGCCGCGGAGAAAGTGCCCGATGGTGTTGCTGGCGATCCGGATGTCGTTGTAAGTAAAGCGTTTCTCAACTCCGCCCAAGCCTTCCCAGAGGAGGGCGGGCTTGTCGCCGTGGCCCTTCAGGCAGATCCGGTCGGAACAATACCAGCCGATATTGATGACGCCTCCGGGCTCGTACTCCAGCTCTTTTTCCGCTGTTTTCCAGGAGAAATCGGCATACCGCTCATCGTAGGAACCTATGTTGGGCATGAACAGTCCTTGAGGTTGAAATTGAAAACGAAATTATAGCCGAAACCATGAAAAAGTCAAAAATAGTCAAAAAAGGACGGCAGAAGGAACGGGGATTGACAAAGACGTCCGGATCGGATATTCTAAATCCCTAACTGCGGTCAGCAACCCCCATATATCGTATGTTCGCCTAGACGGGCGGCATATATAGAACGTAACAAGGAGCCGTAAGCGTTGGTATGACCGTCGCATGAAGAAAAATGAGTATGCGCAATATCCTGCCCCATCCCCGTAGATCCGTTTTCCTGGCCTTCGCCCTGCTCTATTTCTGCGCCGGGCGGCCGTCGGAGTTCGGGCAGGAGAATCTCTTTTTCCAGGGTTTCCCGATCTCCCGACCGGTCATCCGGATCGCTTTGGGCGTCAATATCGACGACATCCTCATCAAGTCCTCATCCGGGATGAAGGTCTACCAGGTCGACGGGGCTTACAAGCTCCTGGCTGAAGACGCCGCCCGGGCTCATATTCAGGGACAGCAGGATAAGCTGAGCGAAAAGTTCCTGGTCCAGGTCTCGCAGCACGGAAAGAAGGAAGACGCCGAAAACGCCGCCCGCGCGCTGCGGGCGAAAATCGCCCATTCGGTCAGCGTGAGCCAGGATCAGGCCTCGAGCGGGGACGCCGTGTACTACGTCCGGGTCGGCGATTTCCTGACCCGGGGAGATGCCCTGGCCTTCATCCAAAAGGCCGGGATTTTAGGCTTCGCCGAAGCCTGGATCGTCCGAGAGGAAGTGAGCGAGACCGAAAATCATCCCCATTGGGTTCAGGTGAACGGGCAGCTGATCAACCTCAACGCGGACGCGTCCCTCTACTTCATCCCGGGATCGAGCCAGAGCTACCTGGGCTACAACGGACGGACGTATCGCGGGATCATGATCCTGCGGGGCAGCCGCAAGGGGTTGATCCTGATCAATCTCCTCAACGTCGAAGACTATCTCAAGGGAGTCGTTCCGGGCGAGCTTCCGCCTTCCTTCTTCAACGAACTCGAGGCGCAGAAGGCCCAGGCCGTGGCCGCCCGGACCTATGCTCTTAAAAACCTGGGCCAATGGAACGACTTGGGATTCGACCTCTACGCGACGCCCGTCTCCCAGGTTTACCTGGGCATGAGCGCGGAGCAGCCGTTGAGCACCCGGGCGGTCGAGGAAACCGGGGGGGAAGCCGCGGTCTACGGCGGCAAGCTCATCAACGCCCTCTATATGAGCACCTGCGGCGGGGCGACCGAGAACGTCGAAGCCGTCTTCGAAGGCGGTCCCGCGCCCTATCTGAAAAGCACGGAGTGTCTCCCGGACCAAGAGGAAGGCTGGACGATCAAATCGCCCGCCGTCTTTCCGCCGCTCATCGTCGAAGGACGGAACGCATCCGCCCCCGTCGCCGCTCTGATCTCCCTGGGAGTCATGGATTGGGAAACGGATGCAGCCTGGTGGAACGGTCCGACGACGACGGTCGAAGCCTGGGGTTGGATGACCCGCGCGGCGGCCTTGTTGGGAAAGAAGCCGGGCCGGGCCCCGTCCGAAAGCGCGCCTTTAAGCCTCCCTGCCTTGGCCGTCCAGCTCGTCGAGGCCTTCGAATGGAATGACCGGGTCCAAAACCTGGTCGTACCGGGGGAGGCCGATCGGGCCCTGCGGGAGCTTCCCAACCTGACGGAAAGGGAGAGAGCCGTCCTGTCCTATTTCCTTTCGGTCGGGCTCTGGCCCGCTTCCGATCGCCTGGCCGATCGCGATCGCGCCGTCAGCCGGGCCGAAGCGGCCTATGCCGTCCATAAAGTTCTGGCGACCTACCGGGACTTCTACCGCCAGGGCACGGTGCGCGACATGAACGGCGGCGCCCTCGTCCTGCGCACGGAGCAAGAGGAGCGGGCGCTCGAAATCGTGCCCGGGGCGGCTCTTTTCCGGGAGATGAACGGAACCGCCTCCGCCGTCTCCAGTTTGGATCTTCTGGCCGGCGATAACGTCCGTTGGATCGAGACGGAAGGCAAGATCCGCCTCCTCCAGGTCGGACAGCCGCCGGCCTCATCCGTCCTCGACGCTTCGTCGCCCTTCCACCGCTGGCAGGTTCGGATATCCCGGCAGGATATGCAGGAGCGGATCAACCAATTCTACCCGATCGGAAGGCTGATCGACCTTCTGCCCGCCAAGCGCGGCGCGTCCAAGCGGGTCGTGGAGCTCGATATCGTCGGCCAGGGCCAAACGAGCCGGATGCGGGGGCAGCGCATCCGCCAGGTTCTCAACCTGCGGGATACCCTGTTCGTCATCGATCGGGAGTATGCGCCCGACGGGACGATTTCGCACTTCGTCTTCAGCGGCAAGGGTTGGGGCCATGGGGTCGGCCTGTGCCAGATCGGCGCCTTCCGCATGGCCCAGAAAGGCGCCTCGTACGAGGATATCCTGGGCAAGTATTACCGGGGCATTTCGCTGCGGAAAATGGATTGAAGGCCCCGGCTCCAAGGAGACGGCGATGAGAGAGGCTCGCGAAAACCAGACCCCCTGGCAGGGGATCTTCTTCAAGGTCGAACGGACGCTCTACCGGGGGCGCTCCAAGTACCAAACGATCGAGCTCATCCGCAACAAGACGTTCGGACGGGTCCTGCTTTTGGATGGGCTCGTCCAAACGACCGACGCCGATGAGTTCTTCTATCACGAGATGCTCGTCCACCCGGCCCTCTCCCTCCATCGGCGGCCGCTCGACGTGCTGATCATCGGCGGCGGCGACGGCGGCGCGTTGCGGGAAGTCCTCCGCCATCCCGTCCGCAAAGCCTGGTTGTGCGAGATCGACGGCCGGGTCATCGACGTCTGCAAACGCTTCTATCCCTGGTTGAAGAAAGACCTGGCGGATCCCCGGGCCGAACTGATCGTGGCCGACGGGAATGCGTTCATCCGCTCGACCCGGGACCGCTTCGACGTCATCCTGGTCGATTCCTCGGATCCGGTCGGCCCGTCGACCGTCCTGCACGGCCGGGCCTTCTACAAGGGCTTGCAGGCCATCCTCAAGCCGGGCGGAATCATCGCGGCGCAGGCGGGCGGCCTCCTTTATCACCAGAAACAGCACCGGGCCAAGTACCGGTTCCTCAAGGACTTGTTCAAGCACACGGCCTTTTACCTCTGTCCCGTCCCCACATATCCGGGCGGCACCTGGTGCTTCGTCTATCTCTCGAATGACGTGGATCCCCTCGGTCCCCGGCGGAAGCGTCCCGTGCCGGGATTGAAGCACTACAATCCGGCCATCCACGAAGCCGCCTTCGCCCTGCCGAACTTCTTTAGAGAAGCGCTCGACCGCTGATCCGGCCCGGGCGCTTCGGCTCCGGGCTCAGCGGCCGGACGGACCGACGGCCAAGATCCGCTTCAACAGGGCCTGGTCGTCCGGGAATTGGCCGACCGCGGGGAGCCGGCGCAGAAGCTCCATCCAATTCGGATCGGCGGCGAAAACGCGCCGGAAGAGAGGCAGGCTGTCCTCGACCTTGCCGGTTGAGGCCATGGTCACGGCCGGCCAGAAGATCATTTCGGGATTGTCGGGATAGATCTCCATGCCGAGGCTGTATTCCTTCATGGCCTCGGCCGGCCGTCCGGCCGTCAGGAGGGCGTCGCCCTCGTTCATATGGTTATAGGCCTTGGCCGTCCGCAGGAGCCGCTTGATCTCGCCGATGGGATCCGGATGGTCCTCGACCCGGAGGTCGTAGATCCGATCCTTCCAGGGCGCGCCGCTCGCCTTGGCCTTGACCACGATGAGGCCCGCCGACTGGCGGCCGCGGATGTCGCCGCCTTCGCGTTGAGCCGCTTCCAGAGCTGCCACCAGCCTGTCCGACAGCTCGCCCTCGGCGGCTTGAAAAGCGTCGGCCATGGCCTTCCAGACCGTGGGCTTGAGCATCATGTTGGCCTGGCAGGTGAAGCCGTCGCCGACGTATTGGCCGGCCGCGGCGATACACTTGCGCCCGGTATGGGCAGCCGCCCGGCCCGCCGCGTCGACCATGCCGACTTGACGAACGGCCTCGTCCGCGTCCGCCCGGATGAGTCCGGCCAGAGCTTCCGGCGCGGTCTTCCCGGCCCGCATCAGATCCAGGCCCAGGGGGCCGTAGGATGCTTCGACGAAGGATTGGGTGGCCACGGCGCCGACGCCGGCTTCGGCCCAGGGCACCAGCGAACCCACCGAGAACCAGTGGGATTGGACGGCCACTCCGATCTCGCCGGTCGTTTTGTCCCGGGCCACGATCGAGAACGTGTGAGCGGGCCGAATCGGGGGGAAATCCGAGGGCGCGGCGGTGAAGCCGCAAAAAGCGAAAAACAGGGGTAGAAACATGGCGGTCTCCTTTTCCCAAATCGTATATATCATGGTATCCTAATCCGCGAAAGGAAGGTAACGCCATGCGTCCAACAAGGCTTCTGGCTTGGCCGCTCGTCCTGGCCGCGCTCCTTCTGGTCCAGCCGGGTCCCGCCGCCCCGTCGGGCGAGGATCTTCTCGTCCGGATCGACGCCGGCGAGGCCGCTTCCCTCGCCTCGGACTTGCGGGACGGGCTGACCGCGATCGCCGGGCTTCGCTCGTCCTGGCTGCTCGTCCTGTCCGAGACCAAGGCCAAGCGCCTGGCCGAGGCGGGCGTCGGTTACGAGGTCCTCGACTCCCGGCCGGCCGGCAAGGCCTATTTCCTGGTGCGCCTTCGCACGGCCGAGGATTGGGCCGTCCTGCCAAGCCTGGGCCGCGCCGTCCGGCTGGAGGAAGGAACGGCCCTTTTCTGGTCGGGGGACCGGGAAGCCCGGGAGATCCTTCCGTCCCGAATGCAGATCGCCCGGCTCTTCCTGGATGCGGGCCGGCCCCTCTCGCGGCCGGCCGAGCCGGTCGCTCCCGTCGCCGCGCCGTCGGACGACGATCCGCTGATCTCCTCGCTCGTGGCCCAGGTTTCCCAAAGCCGGATCGTCCAGACGATCAGCGACCTGGAAGGCTTCCGAACCCGCTATGCCTCCACCGCGGGCTGCGAGTCGGCCGGCTCGTACCTCTACAGCGAGTTCGCCAAGCTGGGGCTGGCCGTCGAGTATGATGATTTTCCATTTGCCGGGCATAACGGCCGCAACGTCGTGGCCACCCTTCCCGGAACGCTCTTCCCGAACCGCCAGGTCATCGTCTGCGGCCACTACGACTCTACCAGCGACGTCCCCTCGACCCTGGCCCCGGGGGCGGACGACAATGCCAGCGGCACGGCCGGGGTTCTGGAGATCGCCCACGTCCTTGCCGGAACGCCTCTCGATTTCACCGTCAAGTTCGTCTGCTTCTCGGCCGAGGAGTGGGGGCTCTACGGCAGCAAGCACTATGCCAACGAGGCCGCGATAGCCCAGCAGGACATCGTGGCCGTCATCAACATGGATATGATCGCCTACCCCGACCGCGTGCCCCACCAGTTCGACATCATCTGCAACGAGCTGTCGTACTATCTGGCCGGCAGCTACCGGGACAACGCGCTCCAATACGCCGGATTGAAGGCCAACGTCATGCTCTTCGGTTATTGGCCTTACAGCGACCATTCGCCGTTCTGGGACGCCGGCTACGAAGCCGTCTGCGTCATCGAGAACGAGGATCCCCTGAATCCCAACTATCACACGACCAACGACACTCTGAGCACCCTGAACACCGGGTATGCCACCCTGGCGGTCAAGGCTTCGCTGGCCACGACGATGGATATAGCCCGCCCCGTCGAAACGCTGGCCGCGCCGTCCGGCGTGATCATTCGGACTCAGTTCGTCCGCTCGCTCTATCTATGGACCAAGACGGTGGGCCTGCGATGGAACCCGAACGCGGAAGGCGTCGTCGGCTACCACGTCTATCGCTCGACGACCCGGGGCGGTCCTTATGACCAGCTGACGACGTCGCCGCTGGAAGGCACCGAGTACACCGACAGGGGCCTGGACAGATCCGTGACCTATTACTACGTCGTCACGGCCCTGGACGCCCAGGGCCGGGAGAGCCGGCCCTCGATCGAGGTTTCGGACAAGGATGCCACATGGAACTGATAATCCGAAGGACCATCATTCTGGCGGCGGCGATCGTCCTCCTCGCCTCGTCTCCGGCCGTCGCGGGCGACCGGATCCACCTGACGTTCGGCGTCACTGGCTTCTACCCCAGCGACAGCGTGCTGCGCGAAATCTACGGCGACTATCTGACCGGCTACCAGGTTCAAGCCTCGTTTCGGTTCGCCGGCAATTGGTCGATCTTCGCCGGCTACCGCAGCATCCGCACCGATGGCGCGCCCCTGGTCCTGGGAGAGGCCTTCGAGGAACCGTCCGGCCGAATCGATTTGGACTTGAGCTCCTGGCGCGGCGGCGTGCTCTATGAGCTGGCCCTGAGGCGATGGACCCTGTCCTTCGCGGTCGGAGCGGGCCAGATCGTCTGCCGCGAGTCGTGGCCGGAGGCGGATCTGTCGGCGAACAAGAAAGCCATCGGGTTGATCCTGTCGGCGGGAGCCGATGTCGCCCTCTTCGGGCCGCTCGGGCTGTTCGTCAGGCTGGAATTCGGCCCCAGCGAGAGGAAGGAGGATGTCCTCCTGGGCGGGTTCGACGCCGTCGGCGGCTTGTCGTTGCGGTTTTGAATCGCCTTTAAATTCCCAGCTTGCCGGCCGCGTGCCGGGCGCTCAAGACCGCCAGCATGTCTTTGGCCATGCCCGCCAGATCGTAGTCCGGCGTCCAGCCCCATTCCTTGCGGGCGGCCGAATCGTCGATCGAGCGCGGCCAGGAGTCCGCGATGGCCTGGCGGAAATCGGGCTGGTAATCGATCTGGAAGCCGGGCAGATGGCGCCGGATCTCGGCCGCCAGTTCGGCCGGCGTAAAGCTCATGGCGGCCAAGTTGAAGTCCGCGTGATGCTTGAGGCGGCCGAAATCGGCCTCCATCAGGTCGAGGACCGACTTCAGGCAGTCGGGCATGTACATCATCGGCAGGCAGGAGTCCGGGCCCAGAAAGCACGTATAACGGCCGTTTTTAACCGCCTCGTAGAAGATGGCCACGGCATAATCCGTCGTCCCGCCGCCGGGCAGGGTCTCGTGGCTGATGATCCCGGGAAAGCGGCTGCCCCGAACGTCGACGCCGAAGTGGGCGACGTAGTAGTCGGCCAGAAGCTCACCCGCGACCTTGGTCAGGCCATACATCGTCTTCGGCCGCAGGACGGTCTCCTGGGGCGTCCGGTCACGCGGCGTCTCGGGGCCGAAGGCGGCGATGGAAGAGGGGATATAGACGCGCAACAGTCCCAGCCGACGGGCGGCCTCGAGGACGTTGTACGTGCCGTTGATGTTCACGTCCCAGGCCAGTTGCGGGTTTTTCTCGCCGCTGGCGGAAAGAATGGCGGCCAGGTGATAGACGGTATCGATCCGATACTTGGCGATCAGCTCATCGAGACGGGCGGCCTGGGTCACGTTCAACGTCTCGAAGGGGCCGGATTCGCGGATCTCGGCGTTGGCCAGCGGCTGGATGTCGGTGGCCAGGACGTTGGCGCCGCCGTGCTTGTGGCGGAGGACCTTGAGCAGCTCGGTGCCGATTTGGCCCGAGGCCCCGGTGACGAGAATGCGGTTCATGGTTGGGGGCATGGTCGCCTCGATCGTGGATTTTGCTTCGCGGTCGGCAAGACGGACTTTATAGCACAGGCTTCCGTTTGAAATCAAACCCGAGATCGGCGATACTAACGCCGGATTCGCCATGCCGGATGCGCGCCAGGATCGGGTCGCTCTCGTCACGGGAGCCTCGTCCGCCGTCGGCGCCGCGGCGGCCGCCGCGCTGGCTCGCGATTGCGCCGCCGTCGCGGTCCACTACCACAGCCGCCGCGAGGGCGCGCTTCGAGCCGCCGAAGGAGTTCGGTCGGCGGGCGCGGAGGCCTTCGTCGTTCCGGCCGATCTTTTCCGGGACGAAGGACCGGCCGCCCTGGTCGCCCGCGTCCGGCGGAAACTCGGCCGGATCGATGTTCTCGTCCACGTTCCGGGACCGTTCCTGCAGAAGCCCTGGGACCGGTTGGATCCGTCCGATTGGCACGGCATGCTCCGGTCCAACGTCGTTTCGGCCTACGGATGCCTTTTGGCGGTCCTGCCCGGCATGCGCCGGCGGAAGTGGGGGAGAATCGTCTTTTTCGGATACGGCCGGGTCGAGCAGGCGGGAGCGTTCCCGGGCATCCTGCCGTATGCCGCGGCCAAATCCGGTCTTCTCCTCTTGACCCGGACGGCGGCGGCGGCCGAGGCGCCGCGCGGCATCACCGTCAACATGGTGTCTCCCGGCCTTATATCGGGCGGTGTCCGGCCGCGGCAGATCGATCCCCGCGCTTATCCGCTGGGCACGGCCGGGGACGTCGGCGAAGCGGTCCGGTTTCTGGCGTCCGGCGAAGCGGCCCGGATCACGGGCTCCGACCTGATCGTGGCCGGAACTTGGAAGATGTAAGGAAGCGGTTTGCCATGAGAGCCATCGTCCTCTGCGCCGGCCGCGGCGCGAGGCTTCGTCCCTTGACGGACGACCGGCCCAAGTGCCTGCTTGAGGTCGGCGGCCGTACGATCCTGGAGCGTTGCCTGTCCGTCCTGCGGAGCGCCGGGATCGAAGACATCCTGATCGTCACCGGTTATCGGGCCGACATGGTCGAGGCCGGGGCCGGCCTTCGCTCTTCCGGCGTCGCCTTCGTCTCCAATCCCGCATACGAAGACACCAACACGGCCGTCTCTCTCCGGATCGCTCTGGCCGCCTCTCCGGGGCTCGATTGCATCCAAATCAACGGAGATGTTCTCTTCGACCGGGCGCTCCTCGGCGATCTCCTCCGACACCCGGCGCCGAACGCGGTGATCATCGATGAGACCGGCCGCCTGGCGGCGGAGGAAGTCAAGGTCGAGGCGCGCGACGGGCGCGTCGCCCGGATCGGCAAGCGGCTGGATCCCGCCGCCTGCCAGGGCGAGGCGATCGGCCTGAACAGGATCGGCGCCGCGGCCGGAGTCGAGCTCGTCCGCGTTTTCGGGGAATTCGAAGCCCGCGGCGAGCGGAGCCATT
>JAQULS010000129.1 GCA_028749235.1 Acidobacteriota bacterium
GGCCATCGAGGAGTACATCGAATCGCTGGGCGGCTCGATGTCGCTCGACGTCACCCAGGATCACGCCTTCGTCACCTTCCAGTTTCTCGAGGCTTCGCTGGACCCCATCCTGGCCCTGCTGGCCCAACTCCTTTTGGAGCCGGCCTTCAACGAGATCGAGCTGAACCAAGTCCGGTTCAACCTGTCTTATGAGCTCATGGAGCGGGGCAAAGACCCCGAGTTCGCCGCCCGCCGCCATCTGCTCCGCCTGCTTTTCGCCGGCCACCCCTACGCCAACTTCGCCTTCAACCGCGATGTCATCAAGAACTGGAACCTGCGTGATCTGTCCCAGTTCTTCGACCGCTTCTACCGACCCAACAACGCCCAGCTGATCCTGGTCGGAGACATCCGTCCGGACGCGGCGTCCCGCCGGGTCAGCCGGCACCTTAACCTCTGGCAGCGGCGGGACATCCCGCCCCTGCCCGCCCTGACGCCGCCGGTCCTGGAGCACGACCGGGTCTGTTTCTTGGACGTGCCCGGAACCAGGGACTGCGCCGTTGTGGCCGGGGCGGTCTACCCGCCGCCGGAAATCCCCGACCGATTCGCTCTGACCGTGCTCAACCAGATCCTGGGCGGCACCCTCAACTCGCGCCTGTTCATGATCCTGCGCGAGAGCCGCAACTACGCCAAGTACGCCTTCAGCGAAGTCAGCCACTTCCAGGTCGGAGCGTATTTCCTGGCCCGGGCCCTGGTCGCGCCGCAATTCCTTTACCCGGCCACGGAACTGCTTTTGAACGTGCTGCGCCAGCCGGCCCACGAGCCCATTTCCATGGAAGAGATCCTACAGGCCAAGACCGTGGTCATCGGCAACTTCCCGCTGCGGCTGGCCCGGCTGGAGGATTTCGCCTCCCGGGTGGCGCTGATCAAGGCCGCCGGCTGGGGGGACGAAGCCTGGAACTCCTACTACGAACAGACCATGACGGTGGGCCCCGACCGGATCGCCGACATCGCCCGCCAGCGCATGACCTCCCCTTTCCTCATCGTCATCGCCGGCGACCGGGCGCTCTGCGATGCGCGGTTGGTCGAGTTCGACCTGGTCGAATTCTACGACGCCAAGGGCCAGTTCCTCTATACCAAGAGCCGCAATCGAAAGGAGCTTGAATGAAGATCGTGGAATGCGTCCCCAACTTCAGCGAGGGACGGGACAAGGACAAGATCAAGGCCATCACGGCCGAGATCGAAGGCGTCGCCGGGATCAAGCTGCTGGACGTCGATCCGGGCGAATCCACCAACCGGACCGTGGTCACCTTCGTCGGCTCCCCCGAAGCCGTTTCCGAAGCCGCCTTCCGGGCCATCCGCAAGGCCGCCGAGGTCATCGATATGGCCGCCCACAAGGGCGCCCACAGCCGGATCGGGGCGACGGACGTCTGCCCCTTCGTCCCCGTCTCCGGCGTCAGCATGGCCGACTGCGTCGCCCTGGCCCGCGCGCTGGGGCATCGGGTGGCGGACGAGCTGGGTATCCCGGTCTATTTCTACGAAGAGGCCGCCCTCAAGTCCGAACGGAGCAACCTGGCCGCGATCCGGCAGGGGGAATACGAGGGCTTGGCCGAAAGGCTCAAGGACCCGGCCTGGGCTCCCGACTGCGGCGAGTCCGTTTTCCGGCCGCGCGCCGGGGCCACGGTCATCGGCGCCCGGGAGTTCCTGATCGCGTACAACATCAACCTCAACACCCGCGACCGCAAACTGGCCAACGAGATCGCCCTCAACATCCGGGAGAGCGGCCGGGCCCAGCGCGACGAGACCGGGGCGATCGTCCGCGACGCGGACGGAATCTCGATCAAGCAGCCGGGCAAGTTCAGCTTCGTCAAAGCCGTGGGCTGGTATATCGAGGACTACCAGACGGCCCAGATCTCGATCAACTTCACGAACTACAAGGTCACTCCGATCCATGCCGTCTTCGACGAGGTCCGCGCCCAGGCGGCCGGGATGGGCCTGCGGGTCACCGGCAGCGAGCTGGTCGGGCTGATTCCCAAGGACGCCCTGCTTGCCTCCGGAAGCTACTACCTGGCCCGCCAGGGCAAGTGCCCCGGCGTTCCCGAGGCCGAGCTTATCCGCACCGCCGTCCGCTCCCTCGGCTTGGCCGACGTGGCTCCCTTCGATCCGAAGAAAAAGATAATCGAATACCAGTTCGAGGAGCCGGCCAAGACCCTGGCCGGGATGACCCTGCGCGGCTTCGCCGACGAGCTGTCCATGGAATCCCCGGCGCCGGGCGGCGGCAGCGTCGCCGCCCTCTGCGGCGCCCTGTCGGCCGGCCTGTCTTCGATGGTCGCCAACCTGACCGTCGGCAAGAAGGGCTACGAGCGGTTCAACGAGGAGATGAGCGTCCTGGCCGTGCGGGCCCAGGCTCTCAAAGACGAGTACCTGGCTCTTGTCGACCGGGACACGGCCGCCTTCAATAAAGTCATGGACGCCTTCCGCCTGCCCAAGGCCGCCGAGGACCAGGCCCGCGAGCGCGAGGCCGCGATCGAGACGGCGACCAAGGAGGCGACCCTGGTTCCGCTCCGGACCCTGGAAGCCGCCTTGGAGCTTCTCGATCTGGCGGACACGGCCGCCCGCGACGGGAACCGCAACTCCTTGAGCGACGCGGGCGTGGCCGCTTTGGCGGCCCGGACCGCGGCCGAGGGAGCCTACTACAACGTGCGGATCAATCTGCCGGGGATCAAGGACGCGGATTTCAAGGCCCGGATCACGGACCAGGCCGCCTCCCTGCGGCGGCAAGTTCTGCGGGCGGCCGACGCGATCGCCCAACGGGTGGAAAAGGAATTGGCCAAGGCCTAGGGGGAGACCGGTATGCGAAAACTTCCTGTTGTCTCGAAGGGGTTGAAAGGCCGGCTGTGGAGCATCATCGTGCTCGTCGGCTCCTATCTCATCTACATTTCGCTCGGCGACCTCATCCCCCAGTATTGGAACTGGATCGGATTTCGGGCCCTGGAGCGCTCCATCCTGACTCTCGGCTTCGTCGTCATCCTGCTCATCGCCTTGAGCGGCATCGCCTTGAGCGAACGGTTGACGACGCTGGCGGTCAGGGACGGCCTGACCGGGCTCTACAACCAGACCTTCATCAAGGTCCGCCTGCAGGAGGAGATCCAGCGGTCCGAGCGCTACAAGTCGGCCTTGAGCGTGATGATGATCGACCTGGACGACTTCAAGCCCATCAACGACCGTTACGGCCATGTCGTGGGCGACCGCATCCTGCGCGGATTCGGAGAACTGCTGCAGGACGTCGTCCGCTCCACGGACATCTCCGGGCGGTACGGCGGCGAGGAGTTTCTCATCATCCTGCCCCTGACGTCCTGCCTGGACGCGGCCGCGGCGGCCGAGCGCATCCGCAAGGAGATCTCTCTGCATCCCTTCCGGATCGGGGCTTCCAACGACAAGTCCTGCCAGATCACGGTCAGTATCGGCGTCTACGCCTCGCCTTTTTCGAGCCAGAAGGCCGAAGAGATCATCGGTTTGGCCGACGCCGCCCTCTATCGGGCCAAGAAGGAAGGGAAGAACAAGGTCGTCGTGTTTATCAAATGAGGCGTCAGCCCCGGCGGCGGAGCAGGAAGAGGATCCCGAACAGCAGGAAGGCGGCCAGGACGATCGTCCCCGAAGCCGGCCAGTCCAGGACGTAAGCCGCCAGCAAGCCCGCGATCACCGAGCTCTCCGCGACCGCGCAGGCGCCCAGGACCGCGCTGCGGAAGCTGCGGGCCGCCTGCAATCCGGCCGCGGCCGGGATGACCAGCAGGGCGGCCACCATGAGGATGCCGACGATCTTCATCCCCAGCACGACGGTCACGGCGGCCAGCACGGTGATCAGGGCGTCCAAGCGGCGCACCGGGACGCCGGCCACGCGGGCGGCTTCGCGGTCGAAGGTCATGAAGAGAAGGCGCTGGTAATTCAGGGCGACCAGTCCGACCACGAGAATCGCCAGGGCGATCGAGAGTCCGACTTCGAGGGGCTCGATGGCCAAAACGTCGCCGAAGAGGTACCCGAACAAGGCCACGTTGAAGCGGCCCGAGACCGAGGCCAGGATGATGCCCACGGCCAGGCCAACCGAGCTGAAGATGGCGATGGCCGTATCGCCGTGCAGCCCCGCGCTTTCCTTGAGCTTCATGATGCCCAGGGCCCCGGCCACCGACACGACGAGCGCGGACAAGAGCGGCATCCAGCCCACGGCCAGACCGACGGCCACGCCGGCGAAGGCGACGTGCGACAGGCCGTGCCCGATCATGGCGTCCTTGCGCAGGAGAAGGAAGACGCCGAGCACGGCGCAGGCCAGGGCGATGAACAGCCCCGCCGCCAGGGCCCGCTGCAGAAAGGCGTAATGGAGGATGGCGTCGATCACGGGGGCGTCCTCAATGGCGATGCGAGACGAGGTGCTGCCCGCCGGCCAGCATCTCGTCCACGCCGGACCGGCAGAAATCTTCGTGCCTGCCGTGGTAGATCAGCTTCTGGTTGAGGCAGGCGACGCGGCTGACGTGCTTGTTGACGATGCCGATGTCGTGCGTCACCAGGACGATGGTGATGCCCTGGGCCGTATTGAGCCGGCCTAGCAGGTCGTAGAAGCGCTCCTGGGTTTCGGCGTCGACGCCGGCCGTGGGTTCGTCGAGGAAGAGAAGCCCCGGATCCGTGACGATGGCCCGGGCGATGAAGACCCGCTGCTGCTGGCCGCCCGACAGGCGGCCGATCGGACGGTCGCGGTGCTCGTCCATGCCGACCAGCTCCAGGGCCCGCCGGATGGCCTCCTCCTGCTTCCGCCGCGACAGGCGGGCAACGGCCCGGGTCGAGCGCAAAGCCATGGCCACGACTTCGCGGGCCGAGGCGGGAAAGGCGGGGTCGAAGTGGGTCGCTTTTTGGGGCACGTAGCCGATGCGCTCCCATTCCAGGAACTCCGCCGCCTGGCGGCCCCACAGAAAAACCCGGCCCCGTTCCGGCGTCAGAAGATTGAGGATGACTTTAACCAGGGTCGTCTTGCCCGATCCGTTGGGTCCCAGCAAAGCCAGAAAGTCGCCCTCGTCGATGGACAGCGAGACGTCCTCCAGAACGCGGCGGAAACCGAAGGAGAAGGACACGCCCTCGACCCGGACAAGAGCGGGTCGGTTTCCAGCCGCCCCGTCAGCGGGGGGATAGGCCATGGCGCAAAGCCTCCAGGTTGTCTTCCATCAGCCGGAAGAAAGTCGTCCCGGCCGCCTTCTGGGCGGGAGTCAGGTTGTGTCCGGGGTGGAGCAGGCGGACGTCCGCGCCCGCCTCCGCCGCGATGAGCCGGGCGATCTTGTCCCCCACGCCGGGCTCGTAGAAGATCGTGCGCGCGTGATCCCGGCGGGCCCTGGCCACGATCGCCGCGGTCGTCTTCGGCGTCGGTGCGGCGTCCGGGCTGGCGCCGTAGACGGGGACTTGGATCAGCCCGTAGCGGCGCGCCAGGTAGCCGAAAGCGGCGTGGCCGCCCAAAATGATCTCCCGCCCGGCGCAGCCGCGCAAGCCGTCGCGGTAAGCGGCATCCAGCGTCCGGAGGCGCTCCTTGAGCGCTTCCGCCCGGCGGCTGAAGCCCGGAGCCTCGGCGGGTACAAGGGCCGACATCGTCCGGGCCAGGGCATCGACGATGATTTGATCAAGGCCGAAGTCCAGCCAGACGTGCGGATCGAAGGCTTCTCCCGCATGTCCCTCCGCTTCGTCGCCTTCCTTATCGTGCCCTTCATGAGCCGGGAGAAGGGCCAGCCCCGCCGATGCCTCCAGGTGCTTGAGACGGGGCGATCCGGCGCCCCGCATGAGTCCGGGAAGCCAGGGTTCCAGACCGCCGCCGATGGAGATCAGGAGGTCGGCGGACGCGAGCCGGCGGACGTCGCCGACGCGCGGCTGCCAGGTATGGACGTCGGCGCCCGGCGGAATCAGGAGAGTCACCTCGGCCGCTTCGCCGGCGACGGCGCGGGCGAACTCGGCCAGGGGGAATATGGTCGTCACCACGACGAGCTTCGGTCCGGCCGGAAGGGACGGCGTACCGGCGGCCAGCGCGAGGGCGAAGACGGCGATCCAATGGGAGCTCATGGTTCTCGAGTCGACGGAAACGTTTGCATTGTAGGGGTGGACGCCGCGAATGTCAACGCGCCCATACGGCGTGAGGCCCGCTCATTGACCCGAATCGCAAAAAAAGATAAGAAGGACGGCAGGAGACGCCGTGTCCAAGCCGATGCGGGGAAAAACATTCGAACCGAGGGAAGTTCTCTTCTCACCGCTCGCGGCCTGCAATCTCCGCTGCCGTCATTGCTCCGTTGAACCGGGACCGCGGCGCCTGCCCATCGCCCCGGCTTTGCGCTTCCTGGACTCCTGCCGGGGCACGACCATAGAGCGGGTCGGATTCACCGGCGGCGAGCCTTTCCTTTACCCGGCCTTCCTGGAGGCCGTTTCGGCCCGAACGGTTCGATCGGGTCTCTATTTCGATCGCCTCACCACCAACGCGGCCTGGTTCAAATCCCGCGGCGAGCTCGTCGCGGCGCTGACCCGTCTGCGGGACAAGGGCTATGACGGCTCTTTCCACGTCAGTCTGGACGCCTTCCACGGCTCCGGAACCGCCAAGCCCGCCCTCTTCATCCGCACGGCGGCGGAAATCTGGAACCGGCCCGACATCTCCGGAATCCTTTTTGTTCGCGGAGCCCGGGACCAAGAGACTCGATCCCTCCTCGAGGCGTTGGCGACCGGGCTCGAAGCCCGGCTCGTTCGCCGGTACGGACGCCTCCTGATCGAGTCCGAATCCCTATTCGTCTCCGCCTCCGCCGTCGATCTCGTTCCTCTCGGCCGGGCCGCGGGCTTGTCCGATCCCTGGCGCGGAGAATGGTTCAAAGAGGACTTCTGCCTGGGCCCCGGCCATGTCCTCTACGTCCTCCCCGACGGGTCGGTCAAGCCCTGTTGCGGCTATGCCACCGACGCGGACCTCCTGACCATCGGGAACATCCGCCGCGATTCGGCGACCCGGCTGATCGCCGAGGCCCGCCGCCGACCGTACATCCGGACCGTTTTCGAGCGCGGCTTGACCGATATCCGGCGGCGGCTGGCCGGACACGGCGTGGTTTTCCCGGGCCGGACGGCCAATCACTGTTTTTTTTGCCACCACGTCCTGACGGCTGTTCCGCGCCCGCTCCTCGAGGCTTGCCTGGACGAGGGGACCGGAGGGTGCCGAGCCGGGGAATTAACCCGTTAGACTCCCCGGGCTGAAGCCCGCCCTCATTCGCTCCGCGAACGAGAACTGCAACCCCGTCATCGAACCGCCGGGGCGGAAGCCGAGCCCGGGGTAAATCAAGGGTAATACTGAGCGGCGCCTTTACCCCGATTTGAAAATCGGGGTTTCGCGCCGCGAACGTATGAATTGACAGGGGCCGGAAGCTGTCCTATAAAGGGAGCCCGATAAGGAGAACGTCATGCCCCCCCTGCTCTACCTGACCGAAGACTGGCGGGCCGAAGCCGAGCGCAAGCTCAAGTCCGAGCTCTCTCCCGAACGGATGGATCGCGCCACCACGTCGCTCGCCCACATCCATACGGATTGCCCCGGCGGCGGAACGAAGTATCTGCTGTTCCGCCTCCAGGACGGAGTCCTGACGGAGCTGTTGCTCGGGCAGGGGGAAGCGCCGGAGGCCGAGTTCCAGATCGCCGGCCCCTACGACGTCTTTGCCCGGATCGCCCGGGCCGAGCTGGAAGCGCCGAACGCGATCCTGACCGGCAAGCTGAAGCTCAAGGGCAACATGCTCAAGGCTCTCAAGCTGGCCGCCATCGCCGACCGGGTCAACAAGGTTCTGATCGGAATTCCGTCGGTCTTCTGAAGCCGGCTCGAAGCCGCCGCGATTTTAAGGAGTGATCGGCAATGAAAAAAAATGCTCTTCCCATCCTGGCCTTGGGCTTGGCCGTTTTCGGAATGGCCGCCCTGACCGCTCAGACCGTCAAGCTTCCCAAAACAATCGTTCAAACCGATAAAGCTCCCAAGGCGATCGGGCCGTATGCCCAAGCCGTCGCGGCCGGCGGATTCGTCTTCTGCTCGGGACAACTGGGCATCGACCCGGCCACCGGCAAGCTCGTCCCGGGCGGCATCGAGAACGAAACCCGGCAGGCGCTGTCGAACCTGCAAGCCGTTCTGACGGCCGCCGGAAGCTCGCTCGATCGCGTGGTGAAGTGCTCCGTCATGATCACGGACATGGCCGAATTCTCGGCTTTGAACAAGATCTACGCGGAGTTCTTCAAGTCCGAGACTCCCGCCCGCGCGACGTTCCAGGTCGCCAAGCTGGCCATGAATGCCAGGGTGGAGATCGACTGCATCGCCATCAAGCCTTGAGCCGGCGGCCCGGGCCTCCCGCCGCTAACGGACCGGAGCCGGAGAAGCGGCCCGGCGCGCGCTGATCATCGAGGCCGCCGTGACCGCGACGATGATGACGGCGCCGCCGGCAAGCGCCCGCGCGCTGGGGGCCTCGCCCAAGGCCAGGAAAACCCAGACCGGGTTGAAGACCGGTTCGATCACCGCGATCAGGTTGGCGGAGACGGCCGAGACCCGCTTGATGGCATAGGCGAACAGGACCGCGGAAAGCCCGACCTGGACGATGCCCAACGCGGCGATCGCGCCGACGGCGCCCCAGGTGACATGAGGCGCGGGCAGAAACAGAGTGGCGCCGATCCCGACGGCCGCCGTGATCGCGTGCGACAACAAAATCGATTCGAGCGGCGAGCCGTCCTTCTGCATGCGCATGAAAACGAAGTAAAAACTGAACGTCAGGCCGGATAGAACCGCCAGGATGTTCCCGATCATTCCGCCCCCGCCCAGCTTGTCCATGAACATCGCGGCCATACCTCCCGCTACAAAGAGAAACGCGACGACGTGTTCGCGGCGGACCCGCTCTTTCAAAAGGAGGGCCCCGATGAACGCGGTGAAAATAGGGCCGACATACTGGAGAATGATGGCGTTGGCGGAGGTCGTGGCCTTGTTGGCGGCCACGAAAAGCAGCATGGTCACGGCGTTGGCGACGCCGGCCGCGATTTGGGGAAAGGAACCGTGAAAACGCGGCCGCTTGAGGCAGAGGAGGATGACGGATCCGGCGATCAGGCTGCGGAAGCCGGCAATCGTCAGCGGATGCCAGTCGATGACCTTGATGAACAGGCCGGCGATGCTCCAGAGAACGGCCGTGCCGGCCATGGCCAGGACGCCGAGGGTGCCGGATCGCTTATCCGCCATTTTTATCAGCCGACATCATCGCCGTTTTGCTTCCGATTTTCAATCATTTTACTCGGAAGCCTCCTCCACAGGAAAGCGCCTTCGACTGCCGGTAGCCGAGGGGCAAGAGGCGTAAAACCACGGGCTTTGCAACCCTATGCTTCAGCCTTGGGTCGGCGGAGAAATCTACGGCGGTCGTTCTCGCTTCTCTTTCATTGCGATTGAAGTCAAATGACAAAAGCTCCTTGGAGAGGAGGCCGAGACGCACCATCCGCGGGACGGTGCGGAACGTTGGAGGGGGACCCGAAT
>JAQULS010000130.1 GCA_028749235.1 Acidobacteriota bacterium
CGGACGGCCCGAGTTGGTCGTAACGACGACGTCGAAGAGGCCGTCGACGGGGACCATGGCCGTCTCCCGGACGAAGGCGCAGCCCTGGCGATGGGCGGTTCGCCATTCTCCGGCGAAGACGCCCGTCACTTCCTTGGCCGAGTTCAGCGAGACATTGAGAAGGAAAGCCTCGCGCCCGTCCTCCCAGGCTAAAAGCCGTTCCAGAACCTCGCCGGCTTCCCGCCATACGGGATTGCCGTCGAGCCGGCCCCAGGTCGCCGCGGGATCGGCGATCATCCCGGCATCGTGGTTTCCGAGCACGGTGGCCTGGCCGGCCATGCCCGGCATGATCGACTTGGGCCCGCCGGAGAATCCGGCGAAGAGGTGGGGCTCGATGAATCCGACGAGAACCAGGAGCCGACAGCAGGGCAAGGCCGCGTTCAGCCGGATTTCGTGGCCGAAGGACGACTTGCCCAGCGATACCTGGGTCGCGTGGTCGAAGGAGTCGTTCTGGACGATGCGATAGCCCGAGGCGATCTCGGGCCCGAGCATCTCGGCCAGCTCCTCGGGCGGGCTGGGGCGGTGCGTGCCCAGGGCGTTAAAGAGGATGATGTCGCGGCGGGGAATCCCGGCCAGTTCCTCGAGGACGGCCGTCAGGAGCAGGCGGCGCGGGAGAGGGCGGGTGGCGTCGCTGAAGACGATTCCGATCGGCCGCCGCTCACGGGCCAGGGCCGCGAGGGAAGGGGAGCCGAAGGGTGAGCGCAGGGCGGCTCGCACCGCCGCGGCGGGATCGGACAGGGCGGGCCGATGACGGGGCTCAATGATCGTCGGGTGAAGCCCGTCGGGCAGGTCGAGATCCAGCCCGTCCGCGCCGTAGGCCAAGTGAATGCGCATCGCTTTTCTCCGGACGGTATTATAGCGCGGACTCGCGTTCTTCGTCGCGAATTCGGCGGTTTCCGCATTCTTTTGGCTCATCTCCCGGTTTCAGGGAACGATTTCCCGAAAAGCGGAAGATGAATCATTCTTTTCTCTCGTGAATTGACATATTGTCGTCGGCCCTTTATACTTATAGTCGAATTCGCGTGGGGGCGAACGGATTCGACGGAGACAGTGAAGCAGACGCTGCATGCCGAGATCCCATCTCTCTCGTTAAACGGTGGACCCAAGAAGTGCAGAACCTCTGCCCCTCGCTGCTTAATAGCTAGCAGCCGTTCCTCCGGCCCTCTCCTGCGGGGCCGCTGGAGCGCCGACCAGCAGGATAGCGAACCGGGTCCGGCTTCGAGCCCGGGGAGCGAATCTTTCCGAGGCTGGCCTTGCGGACCCTTCCTCGCCGGGTCCCGCCGGGCGAGAACAAAGACGAGGAAAAGCATGTAGATGCGTTTCGCGGAATGTTTTCGGACGCGGGTTCGATTCCCGCCGCCTCCACCAGAACTCTGCCATGCGCATCATCGATAGACCGAACAAAAAGGGCGGGACGAGAACGGCGAAGGCCGGGATCGTCCTTGTCGCGGCGGCTCTCGGGGCCCTCCTCTTCCTCTGCCCGGCAGCGTCCGCCCAGCAGCGGACCATCGTTCTCGACCCCGGCCACGGCGGCCTCGACGTCGGGGCCAAGGGCAAGTTCGGGGCCGTCGAAAAGGACGTCGTCCTGGCCATCAGCCTCAAGCTCAAGGCCTTGATCGAGTCCAATCTGGACTACCGGGTCGTCCTGACCCGCGACAAGGACATGGACGTCTCGCTCGAGAACCGGGCCGCCCTGGCCAACAACAACGATGCCGCCGTGTTCGTCAGCCTCCACGCCAACGGCTCCTTCCGCAAGAAAGCCCACGGCTCCGAAACCTTCTTTTTGAGCCTCAACTCCACGGACGAGGAATCGCGCAAGCTGGCCTATCAGGAGAACACCGCGGCGGGCGTCGGCGACCGAATCGTCGAGGACGACAAGAACCTGATCCAGATGATCCTGTGGGACATGGCCCAGTCCGCCTATGTCCGGCAGAGCTCCCGCCTGGCCGAGATCATCCAGCGCGAGCTCAACGTCCTCCTGGCGACCGAGAACCGCGGCATCAAGCAGGCGGACTTTAAAGTCCTGCGCGGAGTCGCCTGTCCGGCCGTCCTGGTGGAGGCGGCGTTCATCTCCAATCCCGAGGAAGAACAGCGCCTGATCGACGACGCCTTCCAAGCCCGGGTGGCCGACGCCGTCTTCCGGGGCCTCTCCGCCTATCTCCGCCTTCTTCGGCGGGATTGAGCGAGTCATGGCCAAGTTCCGCACCCCCCTTGTTATCCTTCTTGCCGTCCTGCTCGTCGGCTTGGTTTATCTCTTCATCGCGAGCATTTCGCCCGAACGGATCGCCAACCGGGCGGAAACGCCCGAGACGCCCGCGGACGTGGCTCTCCTGGCCGAGGAGACCAGGACCGTGACTCTCTTTTTCCCGCGCGAGGACGACGGGCTGTTCGTCCCCGAAACCAGGTCCATTCCCGCCTCCGGCTCGATCGCTCAAGAGGCCGAGGCCGTCTTGAACGAGCTCATTAAGGGATCGTCCAAAGGCCTGCCCTCGGCCCTCCCCCCCGAGGCCAAGGTGGGGCAGGTCTTCGTCACCAAGGACGGGACCGCCTACGCCGATTTTTCCAAGGACCTGGTCGTCGCCCACCCCTCCGGGTCGGACGCCGAGACGTCCACGGTCTTCGCCATCGTCGACACGCTGGCCTTCAACTTCAAGTCCATCAAGAAGGTCTTCATCCTGGTCGACGGCGAGGAGAAGGAAACCCTGAACGGCCACGTCACCCTGGACCGCGCCTTCACCCCCGATTTTTCCCTGGTCGCCAAGGACTGATGGCCAATCGGCCCCAGATCGCCATTGTCGGCTTTCCCAACGTCGGGAAGTCGACCCTCTTCAACAAGCTGGCCCGGCGGCGCATCTCGCTCGTCCACTCCCTGCCCGGCATGACCCGCGATCGCGTCGCGGCCGCCGTCCGCCTGCAGGATCGCGAGGTCGAGATCATCGACACGGGCGGATTCATCGACGAGTTGGAAGGGGCCGAGCCCCTGGCCGCCAAGGTCCACGAAATGGCCTGGGAAGCGGCCCGGCGGGCGGACGTTTTGCTCCTGCTCGTGGACGGCCGCCGCGGCCTCCTGCCGGCGGAGAAGGGACTCCACCAGGCCCTCCGGCGCCTGGACAAGCCGCTCGTCGTGGCCGTCAACAAGATCGACACCGACCGGCCCGGCCCCGAGGCGGCCGAATTTTACCGGCTGGGGGAGAAGACGCTCCACTTCATCTCCGCCGAGCACAGCGTCAACCTCAGCGATTTGGAGCGGGATCTCGTGGCCCGCCTCCCGCCGGCCGAAGAGGAGACTCCGGCGACGTCCGAGCGGCCGCTGCGGATCGCCATCATCGGCCGGACCAACGTCGGCAAGTCCTCGCTGGCCAACCGGCTGTGCGGCGAGGAGCGGCTGATCGTCTCCGAGCTGCCGGGCACGACGCGCGACAGCATCGACGTCTTGATCCGGCGCGGCGACAAGGCCTACGTCCTGGTCGACACGGCCGGGATCCGCAAGCTGTCCAAGACCGGCGATGAGCGCGAGACGGCCGGGGTCATCAAGTCGCGCAAGAATATCGGCCAGGCCGACGTCCTCTGCCTTCTGCTCGACGCCCTGGAGTTTCCCACCCGGCAGGACGCGGCCGTGGCCCAGATGGCCAAGGAATCGGGCAAGCCCCTGATGGTGGCCGTCAATAAGTGGGATCTGGTCAGGGACGGGATGATGGGGGAGGAAGACGTCGAGCGGCTCGTCTTCGCCCGGCTCGAATTCATCCGTTACGCCCCCGTCCTGACGGTTTCCGCCCTGACCGGCAAGAGGATCATGCGCATCCTGGACCTGGCCGAGACCGTCTGGCGGGCGGGCTCCAAGACGATCGGGACGGCCGATCTCAACCGGTTCCTGGAAGGCGTTCACCGCTCGAACTCGCCCATGACCCCGTCGGGACGCCGCTTCCGGATCAAGTACATGACCCAGGCGGGGGTTCTGCCGCCGGCTTTCCGGCTGTACGTCGGAGGCCGGGCGACCTTCGCCCCGTCTTCGGCCCGGCATTTCGAGAGCCGCCTGCGGGAGGCCTTCGGATTCGAGGGCAGCCCGATCGTGCTGTTCCTCAAGGGCTCGTGAGCGGCGGCTGCGCCCGCCCGGTCATTTGACTTTTCCCCATGGAATCGTTTATAAGTTAGTTTCCATCTTTCGTTGGACGGAGAGTCCAAGGAGGTCACGATGTCGGATAAACGGACGTCCCGCGTTCTCGTTGCGACGCTGACGCTCCTGCTGGTTTTCGCCGTCTTCGGCTGCCAGAAGCTGAGCGTTAAGAAGCTCACCGCGAATTACCATTTCAACAAAGCCAACAGCCTCTTCATCGACAACAAGTTCACCAAGGCCATCGCCGAATACAAGGCGACGCTGGAAAACAATCCCGAATTGACGGACGCCTACCGCTTCCTGGGCGAAAGCTACAAGGCTCTCTACGTCCCCGGCAAGGAAACGGCCGACAACAAGGAGCGGGCCGATCTGGCCCTCCAGGCCCTGCAAAAGGCCTTTGATTCCAACAACAACAACAAGGACATCATCTACTCGCTCGGCGATATGTACGACAAGCTGCAGGACTTCGACAACGCCGAAAAGATGTACCTGCGGATCATCGACCTGGAACCCGGCAACATGAACAACTATTACATCATCGCCGAGTTCTACAAGCGTTACGCTCCCGAAAAGAAGGAGCTTAAGGAAAAGGCCGAGCAGATGTACCTGCGGCGCATCGAGACGGATCCCGAGAACGTCCAAGGCTACGCCTACATGGCCAACTACTTCGACCAGCTCTCGCCCACCGAGTTCAAGGACAAGTTCGACAACGCCCTGGTCTACCACATGATGCGCAAGCAGCTCGAGCCCGCCTCGGCCGAGATCTACTACACCATCGGCGTCAACCGCTTCAACAAGGCCTACCAGCTCCAGAACTACCTGTCCGACGCCGACAAGCGGATCGCCGCCGCCGAAGCCGAGCAGAACCTCCTCAAGGCCATCGAGATCGACGCCAATTTCCCGGACGCCTACGCCTACATGAAGATCCTCTACATCAACGTCCAGGCCAAGCTCTATCCCGAAAAGGAAGGGCGCTACCAGGAAGAAGCCAACCGCTTCGGCGACAAGTTCACCGAAGCCCGCACCCGCCAGCTTGAGCGCATGAAGCTGGAGAAAGAGCTGAAGAAGACGACCTGATCGCTCGATCACTCCGACCGCTCCGAATCCCCTTTCGCCCGCCCGGGCGGAAGGGGATTCGTTTTTTAGGGGGGGGCCGTGGCGTTCCCCCGTCTCGGAGGCCCCCGCGGATTCGCCTCAAGAGAATCCCGCGAAGGGGATTGACATAGAGGTGGGAATTTAGTATCTTATTGCATCATTTTGCCTTACGACTGAATCCGCGTATCGCAATAAACTTTTCTTCTCGAGGATGACGCGAATGAAGACTTTTGTCCCAAAAAAGGACGACATCGACAGGAAGTGGTGGCTGATCAACGCCGACGGCAAAATCCTCGGCCGGCTGGCCACCGAAGCGGCCGTGCTGTTGCGCGGCAAGCACAAACCGACCTTCGCCGCCTTCGTCGATATGGGCGATTTCGTCGTCGTGATCAACGCCGAGAAGGTGGTCGTCACGGGCAAGAAGGCCGCTGAAAAAGAGTATTATTCCCACTCCGGGTATCCGGGCGGGTTGAAGACCGAAGTCCTGCAGGACCTCCTGGCCAGCAAGCCGGAAGAGGTCATCAAGCGCGCCGTGTGGGGCATGATCCCCAAGAACAAGCTCGGCCGGGCGGTCTACAAGAAGCTCAAGGTCTATCGCGGGGCCGAGCATCCGCACGCCGCGCAGAATCCTCAGGAACACCGGTTTTGAGTAGGAGGCAGTCGCATTGAGTCTCATCCAGTATTACGGCACAGGCAAGCGGAAATCCGCCGTGGCCCGGGTCTTCCTGCGCTCGGGCAAGGGCGACCAGACCCTCTTCGTCAACAAGCGGCCGCGGACGTTCGACGAGTACTTCCCGACCGAATCGCTCCGGCTGATCATCCGCCAGCCGCTCCAGTTGACCGAAACCAATGACAAGTTCGACGTCTTCATGCGGATCGAGGGCGGCGGCGTGCACGCCCAGGCCGAGGCCCTCCGATTGGGCATCACCCGGGCTCTGATCGAGTTCAACCGCGAGTTCAAGCCGCCCCTCAAGGCGGCCGGCTTGGTCACCCGCGACGCCCGGATCAAGGAACGCAAGAAGTACGGATTGCTGGGCGCCCGCAAAGCTCCGCAGTACCACAAACGCTAAAGGAGACGGCCGTGGTTTCAGTTTCCATGAAAGAGCTTTTGGAGGCGGGAGTCCACTTCGGACATCAGACCAAGCGTTGGAATCCCAAGATGAAGGAATTCATCTTCGGCCAGCGCAACGGCATCTACATCATCGACCTGCAGAAGACGATCAAGGTCTTCAAGGAAGCCCTCGGGTTCGTCAAGGGCCTGTCCGCCGACGGCCGCGAGGTCCTCTTCGTCGGGACCAAGAAGCAGGCCCAGGACATCGTCCGCGACGCCGCCACCAAGTGTGGCGCGAGCTACGTCAACCAGCGCTGGCTGGGCGGACTGCTGACCAATTTCAAGGTCATCCGCGGCTCGATCGACAAGCTGGTCGAGTTGGACGAGATGCGCGAGGACGGCCGCTGGGATCTGCTGAGCAAGAAGCAGCAGTCCCGGATGGAAAAGGTCTACCGCAAGCTGACCAAGAATTTGGGCGGCATCAAGACCATGACCCGGATGCCCGGGGCCCTGTTCGTCATCGACTCCTCCAACGAGGAGATCGCCCTGCAGGAAGCCCACAAGATGAACATCCCGATCGTGGCCATCGTCGACACCAACGGCGATCCCGAGAATCTGGCCTACCCGATCCCCGGCAACGACGACGCGGTGCGGGCCATCGAGCTCTTCACCAACAAGATGGCCGAAGCCATCCTGGAAGGCCGCAAGGCCCGGGTGGAGAAGGACATGCTCGAGGACAAGAAGGCCGGCGAGACCGAGGACGAGGAAGCCGTCTCCGCTTGAGCGGACGCGGCGCCCCCGGCCGCCGGACAGGAAGGAGCAGATCATGGCAAACGTCACCGCCGAACAAGTCAAAGAGCTGCGTGAGCGCACCGGCATCGGCATGATGGAGTGCAAAGCGGCCTTGGAAGAGGCCGGATGCGACATGGACAAGGCCATCGAAGTCCTGCGCAAGAAGGGCTATGCCCGGGCCAAGGACAAGGCCGAACGGGCCGCCCACGAGGGCTTTATCGGGTCCTATGTCCACATGACCGGCAAGATCGGCGTTCTGGTCGAGCTCAACTGCGAAAGCGACTTCGTGGCCATGAACGAGGAGTTCAAGGAGCTGGCCAAAAATATCGCCATGCACATCGCGGCCGCCGCGCCGAAGTACGTGGCCCCGGCCGACGTTCCGGCCGACGTCCTGGAGCAGGAGCGGGCCATCGCCCGCGAGCAGTTCAAGGACTCCAAGAAGCCGCCGGCGATCATCGAGAAGATCGCCGAGGGCAAGCTGAACAAGTTCTACGAGGAATTCTGCCTCCTCGAACAGGCCTACGTCCGGGATGACAAGTTCAAGATCAAGGACCTCATCACCCAGTTCGTGGCCAAGTTCAAGGAGAACACCAAGGTCGCCCGCTTCGTCCGCTACGAAATCAAGAAGTGAGCCGGCCATGGATTCGCCGCGCCCCGCCTATGACCGCGTCCTGTTGAAGCTGTCGGGCGAATCCCTGCTGGGCAAGCGGTCTTACGGCATCGACATCGACACCGCCGGCCAGGTGGCCCGCGAAATCAAGGAATTGCACGGCCTGGGCGTCCAGGTCGCCGTCATGATCGGCGGCGGCAATATCTTCCGCGGCGTGCGCGGCACGGGCGAGGGGATGGACCGGGCCTCGGCCGACCAGATGGGCATGATGGCCACCATCATCAACGGCATCGCCCTGCAGGACGCCCTGGAGAAGGAAAACGTTCCGACCCGGCACATGTCGGCCCTGGAGATCCGGGCCGTGGCCGAGCCCTTCATCCGCCGGCGGGCCATCCGTCACCTGGAAAAGGGCCGCGTGGTCATCTTTACCGCCGGGCTGGGCAGCCCCTACTTCACCACCGATACGGCGGCGGCCCTGCGGGCCCTGGAAATCAAGGCCCAGATCATTCTCAAGGCCACCAAGGTGGACGGCGTCTACACCGCCGACCCGATGCTGGTCAAGACCGCCAAGCGGTTTCGAACCATCCGTTATATGGACGTCCTCAAGCGGGGCCTCAAGGTCATGGACGCCACGGCCATCTCGCTGTGCAAGGACAACGACCTGCCGATCATCGTCTTCAGCCTGCGCAAGCCCGGCGCCATCCGCCAGGCCGTCCTGGGCCGGGAAGTCGGCACCAAAGTCTACTGACGGCGCTTCTCTCCGAGGTTGATCATGGTCAAAGACATCCTGAAAGATGTCGAAAAGAAGATGAAGGCGTCCCTCGACCATTTCCGCAAGGAGCTCGGCCGCGTCCGCACGGGTCGGGCCAACTTGGGTATCTTCGAGGACATCAAAGTCGATTACTACGGCGTCGCGACGCCGGTCAACCAGATGGCCAAGATCGGCATCCCCGACCCGACCCTGATCACCGTTCAGCCTTACGACCACAGCCTGCTCGAAGGCATCGACAAGGCCATCCGGGCGGCCGGCCTGGGGCTCAACCCTATCAATGACGGCAAGCTCCTCAAGATCCCCGTGCCGCCGCTGGACGAGGAGCGCCGGCGCGAGATCGTCAAGGGCGTCAAGAAGATGCTCGAGGACGAGAAAACAACCCTCCGCAACCTGCGCCGCGAGACCAAGGACTTCATCGAAGAGCTGGAGAAAGAGAAGGAGATCGGCGAGGACGACCGGTTCAAGGGCCTCGAGGAACTCCAGAAGATCACCGACGACTCCACCAAAAAGACCGAGGAAGCCGCCGCGGCCAAAGAAAAAGACATCATGCAGGTCTGACCCTGCCTTCCCGCAAAAGCGGGTTCGTCCCCCCAATCCGGTATGTGGTTCGTGGAAGCTTCCCGGTTCGTCCTCATCAGGATCCTTGCTTCAATGGTCGTCGCGAGGGCCGGGCGGTTGCCTAAACGCGGCGAATTCCATATAGTCGCGGGAATAGGAGCTTGCCCATGACCATTTTTCGGCGCGTCGCCTTTTTGGGGCTTGGATGGTTGGCCTTAGCCGCCTTGGCGGCGGCCCAGATGCCGTTGCCCTCCGCGGGGCCCGCGCCGGACCTGGTCCGCCCCGGTTTTCGCCTGACCTACTACATCATGACCGGCAGCCTCTCCGGATCGGTCAACGGCTGGGTCCCCGACGAAAACGGAGATTGGGCCGATAAGACAACCGGCCGGAGGTATGCGACCGAGCGCCAGGGCTATGGTTCGCACGGCCTGATCCAGGCCCCGGTGGTCGGGG
>JAQULS010000253.1 GCA_028749235.1 Acidobacteriota bacterium
GTCCGGCACCTGATGCAAAAAGAGATCATCTACGAGTCCTCGCCCGAGCTCGAAGCCTGGGAGGCGGCGGTCGAGGAGAAGCGCGAAGCGGATTTCCCGGCCTTGCTGGCGGCCATCGAGACAAAGTACGGCCTGACGGGCCTGCGTAAAGTGCTCTGGAAATAGCCCCGGCGCGGTTCAGGCGGCCGCCTTCGCCTCATTCCCCCGATCGAAGCTTGCGGATGATCTCCGTGATCGCCTCGAGATCGGGGAAAGAGATGCCCTTCTCGGGGCAGAGATTCTCGCAGTTGTTGCAGCCGAAGACGCGTTCGAAGGGATTCTAAGCGAGGACAATCGAAAGAGAAAGGAGGGATCGTGTAAGATCCCCCCTTTATTCAAATGTTTCTCAGGTTCTTTACTTTTTATCGCCGGAATGGGATCCGCACCCCTCGGTGCCGCATTCCTTGGCGGCCTGCCCGCCCTTTCCCGTCTTGCCCATCTTTTCGCCGCAGCCGCCGCCCCCGTGACACGTTTTCGCTCCGTGGCCCATTTGGGCCCCATGGCCCAGGCCGGAGCCGCGGCTCATGCCCTCGCACTTCTGTTCAAGAGCTTTCTTCTGTTCGTCCGTCAACAGGCCGGCAACGGCGGTCTTGTGCGCCAGGCAGCTCTTCTGAAGGTCCGCGTTGGCCTTGGCGATCTCGTCGATCTTGGCCTCCAGGCTTTTCTGCGCGGCTTTTTCGAGCATCAGTTGGCGAAGCTCAAGCTGCCGGGTTTTCAGGGCCGCTTGCAGTTGAATTTGGACTTTCTGATGCTCGACTTTGAGCTTCGCGATCTTGGCCGTCTGATCGGGAGTCAAATTGGGCAGGACGCACCCCTTTTCGCAAGCCCCCTGTTTAGCCGTCTGAGCCAGCAAGGGGATCGTTAAAACAAGGGCCAGCCCCGCGATCAGCGCTACCGTCCATCTGGTCCGTTTCATATCATATTCCTCCTGGTAAGAGATTACCGTGCGCGTTCCCGGGAACAGTCCGCATGGCCGACGGACGTGCCATTGCGATTCGCGTCGTCCACGCGAGGGCAGACATGCTCCTCGAAGAGCCGAAAAAACGTTTCCTTTTGTTCGTCCGTCAGGACTTCCTTTTCTTTAAGAATATTCTCGATGGCTTTCTTCTGGATCTCCGCTTGGAGTCGGCTGATGTCATCGATGAGTTTATCGAGCGCCGCGCCGTCAGGCGACTTCTTTTTCAGCTCTTCGACCATCGCCGATCGCTGTTTCTGCATCCGCGCCTGGATGTCGCTGATCTCGGAATCGAAAGCGAACCGAAAGTCCTTAATGCACTTCTCCTGCTGTCCGCTCAGGCAGAGCTGCCGCCTGAAGGTCTCCGCAAGGACAACGCCCTCCGCCGGACGGCCCCCGGGCTCTCGGAACCAGCGGTTGTAAGCGAAGGTCAACAGCGCCGACACATTAACAACGATGAGCAATAGGAACGCCAGCCTTCCAATCTTCTTCATTCGAGGTCTTCTTTCATCGGATTCTGACGTTTGACGTAAAAGTCGGCGATCGAACCCGGCGGGATGTTTTCAAAGCTATCGAGCCATTGACCGGAGAAAGGCGCTGGGGGCGGCGAAACCGTTTCACCCCTTTGTCCCATCTCATGACCGGCGAATATCCCACCCAGTAAGACAACCGCTATGGCCGCCGGTTTGAGGGCTCGCCAGGCGATCGCGAGAACGCTTCGCCGCCCAGGCTGGGATTTCTCTCCGGCCTCGATCCTTTCGATAAGCCCGGGTAGGAAAGCCGGGGAAGGCCGGGTATCCGGGAGAAGGGCAGGGTTCTCCCAAGCTTCCGAAAATCGTTGCACGAGCGAAACGCACTTCGTGCAGGAAGCCAGATGATCCTTGACCCGGGAAAGCGCCGCTCCGGAAAGGCCTCCCTCGGCAACGGAGATCAAATGGCTCCGGATGAAGGCGCAAGCGCCGTTTCGGCTTGGCTTGTCTCTTTTCATCTTCATACCTATAGACACGGGATTGGGATCAAAACTTGCGGCCCCGGCCGACTTCCGGAAACAAGGGCGAGAGCTCTTTTTGGAGGTTGCGTTTGGCCCGGTGGAGACACGAGGCAACGGAGGCCAAGGATACTCCCATGATTTCGGCGATCTCCTGATAAGAGCGGCCGTCGAACTTGTGGAGGACGAGCACGGCCTTCTGTTTCTCGGGCAGAGAAGCGACCGCCCTCCGGACCAGCTCTCGCGCTTCGTTTACCGGCCCGGCGGAGGCGGGATTATCCCCTCCGGGCGCCGGGAAATCCGGCCCGCTCTCATACTCGGTCTTGAGCTCCCGGCCGAGTTCGCCCCACGACCCGAATTTCTTGTTATCGCGGTTGAAATTCCGGCAGCGGTTGACGGCGATTCGATAGAGCCAGGTGGAGACGCTGCAGTCACCCCGGAATGTCCGGGCTGATTTAAAGAGTTGAAAAAAAACGTCCTGAGCGACATCTTCGGCGTTCTGAGGGTGGCTCAGCAAGCGGGAGCAGAGGCCGAGGACCCGGCCCTGCAAGCGATGGACGAGGATTTTGAATGCTTCGACATCCTTAGACGCAGTCCGTCGCAGCAACTCCTCATCGGTCATCGAATCCAAATCTTGGATTTCGGCGCTCCTCTGGTTCGGG
>JAQULS010000131.1 GCA_028749235.1 Acidobacteriota bacterium
CTTTTCTGATCGACTTTCTGACCTTGGGGCCGTTCGTTCTCCTGGCTGTTCTCTCCGTCGGCCGGAGCGCGGATTTTCCGGCCGGTCTCCTGCTGGGCCTGGCCGGCGTCTTTTTCCTGGCCATGGTCGCGGCCGTTTGGAAGCTCGTCCCCATCCTGGAATTCGTGCTCCGGAGCGGAGAGCGGCTGGCGGCCCGCTTCGGTTGGGAAGGCAAAAAGGCTTGGCCTTGGTTCCGGGATAAAACCCGGGCTACGGCGGCCGCGGTCGACGATCTCCGGTCCCGCCGGATCGGACTTCCCGTACTGGGCTTATCGCTTCTCATCAGGCTGGCCAAGTACGCTTCCGTGTTCGCTCTCCTTTGGGCCCTCCTGGCGAGGCAAGGCATCGGCCCCTCGGACATCGGTTTCGGCCGCCTGATCCTGGTTCTCACCGGGGCGGAAATGACGTCCGCCTTCCCGGTCAAGGGCCTGGCCGATTTCGGAACCTGGGAGTCCGCCTGGGCCTTGGGATTCAAGTGGATGGGGCTGGGCGCCGGGCTGGCGGTCGTCTCGGGAATCGGCATCCATCTGATCACGACTCTTTTCGAGGCCGCACTCGGTCTCGCCGCCCTGCTCGTTTTGACCGGCCGCCGCCCTCGCGAAGACCATCGAAGCGATTGTCTTAACGAGGACTGCTAAGTCGCGGCCCTCGCGAAGACCATCGAAGCGATTGTCTTAACGAGGACTGCTAAGTCGCTGCCCTCGCGAAGACCATCGAAGCGACCGTCTTGACGAGGACTGCTAAGTCGCTGCCCTCGCGAAGACCACCGAAGCGACCGTACTCGCGGGGACATATAAGATTAAGTCCCATCGAGTACTGCTGAAACATCTGTCTTGACGAGGAATGCTGAAACATCCGTCTTGACGAGGACGACCCAAGCGCCGCCGCAAACCGCCCGGAGGACCCTAGAACTCGGCCCCGATCTTGAAGACCAGGGAATTATGGTCGCGGGGGGCCGCTTGGACCGCGGGAATGTAGGGCGGAACGTTATCAAAGAAATACTTGTACTCGATGAGCAGACTGATTTTCCGGGCCCAGGCCGGCGAGGAAGGCAGATCGTACTTGAGGGTCACATACGTGTCCGATCGAATGTCGTACAGGCTTCGTCCGTCGAAGGCGACGGCGTGGGTCGCGCCGAAGACCGGAAGCTTGAAATACGTCTTCCACTTGAGCGACAACCCCTCCGCGAAGACGTAGGTCAAACCGGGGCGGATGGCCAGCCGGTAACGCCGGGCCGGGTCGAGCAGCTGCTTTGATCCATCGGCAAGCTCGAGCTCGGCCCTTTCGACTTCGGCCAAGGCCGTGACGATCAGCCCCAGGGCCAACACGGCATGCTTCTTCTTGAGGGCGGTCAGTGTCCGGCGGATCTGCGGCTCATCCACGGCCAGGGCTTCGGCCGGGACGCCGCTTTCGGAAGAGCCGGGAGACCGGCTGGCCTCACCGAGGGCGGACCTGTAATCCTGGACCGCCGCCGTCCGATCCCGCCCGGCCCGGGTCAGGCCGATCTCGGCCTCGCCCTTGATCCCGAACCCCACTTCGTACCTCTGCTGGATGCTTAAATAGCTGTCCGTGAACCGCTCCAGGAATCCGAAGATCTTGAAGAACGGGAGAAGGTGCCGCTCATAGCTCGTCTGAAGCGTCATCACGTTCTCTACCGTCGAGCCGCCTTGGCTGTATTGTCTCAACTGATTGGAGGAGGCGAAATCAAAATGGAATTCGTCGGGATAGCCGCCCTTGGCCACGCCCGCGCTGATATCGAGCTTGTTGACTTCCTTGATCGAGGAGGCATCGCCCATGTATCCCGCGGCCAGGGAGAATCCGAGGGGCTGAAGCTCGCCCTGGATCGCCTGCCAGGATTTCCATCCGGCCAGAACCCTATCCCGCCATTCGTCCGGCCCGGCCGCGCCGGCGGCGCCCGCCGCGACGAGCAAAAGAATCAACCCCGCCCGGGACCTGCCGAAGTTTTTGTTCTTCATGGTGCCGCCACTTTACCAAAAGCCGGCGCCTCTTCTCAAGACCCCGGTCTCCCGAGGATCCTTGAAGCGGGATGGGGATTGTGCGATCAGCCCCGACCCCCTATACTAGGACGCGACGCCATGATCGGACCCTCTCTCCCCTTCGATATCGAACGCCGTTTCGGGCTGGACGCCCGGGCCCTCGTTTCGGCCCTGGAGGCCGCCCTGGCCACGGGCGGGGATTTCGCCGAAGCCTTCCTCGAGTACCGCGAATACCGTTCCGCGTTTATGGAAGAGGACATCCTCAAGGACACCTCGGAAAGCTTCAGCCTCGGCCTCGGCTTGCGCGTTTGGTCGGGCGAGACGACGGGCTACGGATACACCAACGACTTGAGCCCGGACAAGATCTTGCGGACGGCCCGCTCCGCCGCCGCGGTGGCCGCATCCGGCCGGGCCTTTCCCGCGGCCCGGCTCGTGCCTCGCCCGGGCGGGGCCGACGTCTACCGCGTGGAGCGGCCGCCGGACAAGGCCCCCTTCGAGGCCAAAATCGCCCTGGTCCGGGCGGCTTATGAAGCCTGCCGAGGCTTCTCGCCCCTGATCGAGAAGGTCAAGGCATCCATCCAGGACCAGATCCAGTACGTGGCGATAGCCAACTCCGAGGGCCTCTTGGCGGCCGACGTGCGGCCTCTCGTGCGGCTGACCTGCGTCGGGATCGCGCAGCGGAACGGCCTGCGCGAGTCGGGGTACTCGGGCGGCGGCGGCCGGGTCGGGCTGGAGCATTTCGAAGGCTCCGCCTCGCCCGAGGCCATCGGACGCGAAGCGGCCCGCGAAGCGGTCGACCTTCTGGACGCCCGCGACGCTCCGGCCGGCGTGATGCCCGTCGTCCTCGCCGCCGGTCACGCCGGGGTCCTCATCCATGAAGCCGTCGGGCACCTCCTGGAGGCCGATTTCAACCGCCGCAAGACTTCGATCTTCTGGAACAAGGCCGGAAAAAAAGTGGGCACGCCGGAAGTCACGATTTACGACGACCCGACCATTCCCGCTTCCCGGGGATCCTACGCCATCGACGACGAAGGCACGATCCCGCGCAAGACCCTGCTGATCGAAAAAGGCGTCGTCCGCGGCCTCCTGCAGGACAAGCTGTCGGCCAAGCTGATGGGCCGGACGCTGACCGGCCACGGCCGCCGCCAGGACTACACGGACTACCCCATCCCCCGCATGGCCAACACGTACATCGATCGCGGCGAACACGATCCGGCGGAGATCATCCGGTCCGTCCGCAAGGGGCTCTACGCGGAACGATTCACCGGCGGCCAGGTCGAGGATTCCGGCCAGTTCACCTTCTCCGTCAGCTCCGGCCGCTTGATCGAGGAGGGGCGCCTGACCGCCCCGGTCAAGCAGGCGACTCTCGTCGGCAGCAACGTCGACATCCTCCGCAAGATCGAAATGGTCGGATCCGACCTGGCCTTCGGCCTGCCGACCGGGACCTGCAGCAAGGAAGGCCAGGACGTCCCGGTCAACGACGGCTGCCCGACCCTTAAGATTTCGGCCATGACGGTCGGGGGCAAGTGATGGCGGCACCCGCGTCGGTCCCCGACGACCTGGCCCTGGCCGAACGGCTGGTGCGGTTCGGCCGCTCCTGCGGGGCGGACGAGATCGAGGTCGGCATCGGCGACGGCGAGGAGTTCAGCGTCGACGTCCGGATGGGGCAGATCGAGAACCTGATCGAAGCCGGATCGCGCGGCGCCGGCATCCGCGTCATCAAAGACCAACGAACCGCCTACGCTTCCTCCTCGGATCTCTCGCCGGAAGCTCTCGAGCGCCTGATTCGCGGCGCCGTCCGGAGGGCCGAGCTGTCCCAGCCCGATCCCTTCGCCTCGCTGGCGGACTTGTCCCCGGTCCGGATCGATGCCGCGAGCCTCGACATATTCGACCCCGAAATCGAAGCGCTCCCGGCCGAAACCAAGATCAAGCTGGCCCTGGAAACGGAACGGATCGCCCTGGCCGACAGGCGGATCACGAACTCGCACGGGGCCGGGTTCAGCAGTCATATCGCCCGGACCGCCTTGGCGTCCTCCAACGGATTCGCGGGCGCCTACGCCAAGACGTTTTGCGGCCTGGGCGTCGGGCTGCAGGCCGGGGACACCGACCATCTGGTCGAGGAAGACTGGCATTCCAGCCGGATCTTCTTTCGGGACCTGGAATCGCCCGAGGCCATCGCCCGCACCGCGATCGAACGGACGGTCCGCCAGCTTCACCCGCGCAGGATCGGCACCCGTCGCGTTCCCGTCGTCTTCGAGCCTCCGATGACGGCCAGCCTGCTGGGATTCCTGTTCGGCTGCGTTTCGGGTACGGCGGTCTACCAGCGCTCGACGTTCCTGGCCGATCAGCTGGGCCGCAAGATCGGCCGCGACGGCCTCACGGTCATCGACGATGGGTTGATGCCGCGCCGCATCGGGACCGGGCCTTTCGACGCCGAGGGCATCCCGGCCCAACGAACCGTCGTCCTCGAGAACGGCGTCCTGAAGAGATTCCTCTGCAACACCTACGCGTCGCGCAAGCTCGGCCTGCCCGTGACGGGCAACGCGGACGGCGGCGGCGTGGGGCCGAACAATTTCTATCTTGAGCCGGGGCCGCATGACCCCGCCGCAATTCTCCGAAGCTGCGACCAGGCGCTCCTTTTGACCCGGACCCTCGGCCACGGCCTCAATCCGGTCACGGGCGACATCTCCCGCGGCGCCTTCGGCTTGTGGATCGAGAAGGGCGCCATCGTTCACCCGGTTTCCGAAATCACCATCGCCGGGAACCTGGGCGAGATCCTGCGGAATATCGAGATGATCGGCAGCGACCTGGAGTTCCGGGGCGCGATCTGCGGCCCCACGATCAAGGTGGCCGAGATGCTCGTGGCCGGGAACTGACGCGGAGCTCTAATCCGCGTCAGGCCGCCGGTTCAGCAGCGCGGAAATCAGGCCGAATACGGTCATGAGTTCGCCGGCTTGCCTGGCCCGCGCCTCCTTCGAAATTCCGCGACCAGGACCGTCATAGCCCCGACATCCGAGTCAATCCGGAATCGAACGAGGCCCCCCATCGCTCGCGCCAAATGAGGATGAAGGAAGCCCGGTCAGAACGCGTTGAAGTGGCAGACGTCCCGCAGTTTGCGCTTGGGGACGTGGAACGAGCCGTCGGGATCCTTCCAGTAGCGCACCGAATCCTTGTATTCCTCGACCGACGAGGTCTCGGCCGGATATCCCAGAGACAGGACGGAATCGATCCGGTGGGAGGCGGGGACCCCGAGCGCCGCCTGGATCCTGTCCCGATCGATCGAGATCAGCCAGCAGCTTCCGATCCCCTCCGCCCAGGCCGAGACAGCCATGGCTTCCACGGCCGCGCCGACGTCGTACTCGTACATCTTCTCCCGCACATTGGCGTTAACCAGGACGATGATGTAGGCCTGGGGCTTGTGACCCGGCTTGGGATCGCCGTTGGGATGGATGTAGGCAGCCCACTTGAGGGCGGGGAACACGTGATCGCGGACTTCGGGCTCGTCGACGACGATGAATTCGAGAGGCTGCAGGTTGGCGGCCGAGGGAGCCAGGCGGCCGGCGTCGACCAGCCTCTGCAGCGTCTCCCGTTCGATCGGCCGGGCTTGGTACTGGCGGATCGACCGCCGGGTGACGACGGCATCGTGGACACTCAAGAGAATCGGCCTCGGAGACGGACGGCTAGGCGGCATGCTCTCCTCCGTTGTTTTCCATTTTACCACTTTCCGACCCCGCTCTTCGAACCTTGGGTGCCTTCAGGCCGAAGACGGCGGTGGACAGCAGCAACAGGATCCCGGCGACGATGTACATCCCGCGATAGCCGACCCGGTCCGAGACCCAGCCAAAGAAGGGCGAGCCGAGGCCCATGCCCGTATCGAAAAGGGCCAGGTAGAGGCTCAACCCGAAGCCCTTGTGGGCCAGGCCGACAAGGTCGATGATATAGGTGGATAGAGCCGGAAATATCAGGCCCTGTCCGAATCCGGCCAGGAAGGCGTTGACCAGGAACATCGGTCCGGTCCGGACTTGGGAGATCAGGAACAGATTGATGCCGATCAGTCCCGCCGCGGGCAGGATGACTTTCTTGCGCCCGTAGCGGTCCGAAAGCTCGCCGGCGAAGACCCGGGTCAAGATGGCGGCAACCGAGAAGACGATAAAGAACGGCCCGACCCGTCCGAGACCGGTCGCTTGGGCGAATAGGGCAATGAAGTTGACGATCGTGCCGCGGATGGCGCCGTGGAAGACGGGCATCGCGGCGGCGATGAGCAGGGTGCCCAGGGCGTAACCGCGCAGCGGATCGGCCGTCATCTTTTTCGGATCCCGGGTCGCCGGCTCGATCGTTCGCGTCAGCAGGAGGCAGACCAGGGCCAGGACCAGGAAAGCCAGGCTGGCGTTGTAGACGGATCCGAATCCGAAGCGGCGGGTCAGCTCTTCCGCGACTGCGGGCCCAGCCGCGCTGGCGATGATGCCGGCGACGCCGATGACGCCGATCGAGCGGGCCAAACGGTCGACCGGAGCCAGGTCGGAGCAGACCGCCATGCTCGCCGTCATGCTGACGCCCCAGGCGATACCGCTTAATGCCCGGAGAAGAAGCGGCAGCCAGCCGGCGTCGTGGACCAGATGGAAGCAGGGAATCACGGCGATGAAGAAGAGCAGGCCGCCGATCGAGATGGCCCGGCCCCCCTTGCGGTCGATTATGCGGCCGAAAAACGGGCGCACTCCGATGGCCAGGATGCTGTGCACACCCATGATCAGCCCGACCTTGGCTTTGGATGCGCCGAACGCTTCGAGCCGCAAGGGAAAAATATAGAAGAGAGCGACGCTCAGGAAAAGAAAAAAGTAGCCGGCCAGAGCCATCAGGAAGTCGCGCGTCCAAAGCTTCTCCGTCGGGGGAAGGGATTCCGTCGCATCCGTCTTCATCGTCATGGCGTCCTTGAGGCCACGGTATTTTTCCCGTCCTGCCAACTCCCCTGGGGGGGGGTAGGGCTGGCTGTTTGGGGTTGGGGAAATCAAGCAATAGGGGGATTATGAAGAAGGGTGAACTTTACACAGCCAGCGAAGTAAAGCTCTTTGTTCATAATTGTAATTAAAAATATTCCTCGAGGCAACGATTTTTTTTAAGAGTCACCCGCTCGTACGGAACTAGCCCAGCGCGTCGACGAGCCCGGCGGCGCGGGCGGTCAGCTCGTCCCATCGGCTCTCGGCGATCAGCTTCCCGTCCAGCAGCGCCGTTCCGATCCCCACGCAGCAGGCGCCCGCGTCGAGAAAGGACTTGGCGTTGGCCGGCGTGACGCCGCCCGTCGGCATGAGCCGGACATCGGGGAACGGCCCTTTGATATCCTTGAAGTAGGACGGCCCGAGCGACGTGGCGGGGAAAACCTTGACAATGTCCGCTCCGTCGTTCCAAGCCCGCCATATCTCGGCTGGCGTATAAGCACCCGGCGCGACCAGGACGCCGCAGCGCCGGCATTCCCGGATCATTCCCGGATCGGCGACCGGCGAGACCACAAAATCGGCGCCGGCTTCGATCACGGCCACCGCGGTCTCCGCGTCCAGGACCGTCCCCGCCCCCAGCCGGATTCCCGGAAGCTTCCGGTCGGCCAGCCCCCGGATGATGTCCACGGCGCCGGGAACGGTCATGGTGATCTCGACGGCCCGGACGCCGCCGCGCTCGACGGCCTCGACGACCCGGAGAAGCTTCTCCGGATCAGCCATCCGGATGACAGCCACGACCTTGTGCTTTAGGAGGAAAGCCAGCGTTTCATCGCGGCGCATGATGTTTTCCCTCATCTCCGAATGCGGCCGGAGGCATCCCCGGCCAGAAGGTCGAGGACCTCCTTCTCCGAGACCAGGTTAAAATCCCCGGGCACGGTGTGCTTGAGGCAGGAGGCGGCGACGGCGAAAGCCAGGGCCCGGGCGTCGTCGTCGAACGAGAGCAGGCCGTGGATGAACCCCGCGGCGAAGGCATCCCCCGACCCGACCCGGTCGACGATGCCCTCGATCTCGTAGGGCGGGCCGGCCAGGAATCCCGCGCGAGTCCGCAGCACCGCCGACCAGCCGTTGCGGTCCGCGCTTCGGCTGGCGCGCAGCGTGACGGCCGTTCGCGACAGATTCGGAAAAGCGCCCAGAACGGCCGCCGTCAAGTCTTCATAGACTTTAAGCTCGAGCTTGCCGTCCGGGCCGGGCGCGATCCCGATCCCCAGCGCCTTCTGGCAGTCTTCCTCGTTGGCCAGCAGCAGGTCGGCCAGAGACGCCAAGCCCGGCATGACCTCCGTCGCGGAGGCGCCGTAGCGCCATAGCTTGGCCCGGTAGTTCAAGTCGAGGGAGATCGTGAGCCCGGCCGCCTTGGCCGCCCGCATCCCTTCGATGGTCAGGTCGGCCGCGCTCCGGCTCAAGGCCGGAGTGATCCCCGTGACATGGAACCAGGAGGCACCGGCGAAAGCCCGGCTCCAATCGACGTCGCCAGGTCCGGCCTCGGACACGGCCGAGCCGTCCCGGTCGTAGACGATCCGCGATGGTCTCGGGCCGGCCCCAATTTCGGCGAAATAGATCCCCATTCTCCGCCCGCGCCGGATGATGCCGTCCGTTCCGACGCCGTGCCGCCGCAATTCGGCGATGGCGGCCTCGGCCACCGGATTATCGGGCAGGACGGTGAGGAAGGACGTCTCACGGCCGAAGCGGGCCAGGGAAACGGCCACGTTGGCTTCCCCGCCCCCGAACCGCGCCGTCCAATTCTCCGACTGGAAGAAGCGCTCCCGACCCGGCGGAGAGAGTCGAAGCATGATCTCGCCGAATGTTACGATGCGATGGGCCATGTGTTTTCTCCGTTCGGCTTGATTTTTACTACACCTTGTCATAAAAATGAAGAGGTTTCACCCCTTGCCGCTCCCAGGAGGCCCCGTGCGCAAATTCAACTCCGTCGTTCTTCTGCTCATTCTGACCGTCGGCCTGGCCGCCGCCGCCGAGTTCGGCTACCCGGCCGCCGGTGAGTCCTGGTACTCGATCAAGGTCCGTTTCGAAGCCGCCCCGGCCGTCCTCGGATCGGGAACGTGGACTCTCGTCCGGGTCGCCGTCGACGGCAAGCGGGCTCGCGACTTCGCCCTTTTCCAGGGCGGCAAGGAAACCCCCGGACACGACATCGATGCGGCCAAGCCTTTCGATCTCAAGGTGCGTTGGAGCTGGGAGGCCCGCAGGACCTACGAGATCAAGGCCGAATTCGAGGCCGCCGGCGGCCGGGGCGTGAAGACGCTCACCACCCGGGAAAAGGCTCCCGCCGTGAAGGGCTATTGGAACGCCGCTTGGAAGAGCTACCTCTCGCTCCTGGTTTCGGAAGACGATGG
>JAQULS010000013.1 GCA_028749235.1 Acidobacteriota bacterium
CGCCAGGACAAGCTGGGCTTCTGCATGGTCGCCACCGAGAAGCGGGAAGTTTCGCTGGCCGAGATCAAGGAGATCGTCAACCGCTTCTGCCGCTCGACCCGGGAAAACGAGCAGGCCCTGTCCGCCGCCGACGATTTGCAGGCGCGGATCGCCCTGATCCGGCGTTTTTTAAGCGAACGGCTGCCGTTCATCCGGATCGCCCGCGACCATCTCTCGGTCCATGACTTCGGCCGCCTCCTGCCGCGGGTTTTCGGCCCCAGCCAGGGCACCGGCAAGCTGGGCGGCAAGTCCGCCGGCATGGTCTTGGCCGAGCATATCCTGCGGGCCAAAGCCCGGACCGACCCGACCATCGGCGAGTTCAAGATCCCGGAGTCCTGGTTCCTCGCCTCGGACGGGCTGATGGAGTTCATCCATTACAACTACCTGGAGGACTTCCAGAGCTTCAAATTTCAGCCGATCGAGGAGATCCGACACAACTTCCCGTACCTCGAACAGGTCTGCAAGCAGTCTTTCTTCCCGCCCGAAATGCAGGCCCAGCTCAAGCTCATCCTGGAGGACGCCGGGGAGACGCCGCTCATCGTCCGCTCCTCGAGCCTCCTCGAGGACAGCCGCGGCTCGGCCTTCTCGGGCAAGTACCGCAGCCTCTTCCTGGCCAATACCGGGACCAAGGAAGAGCGCTTGTCCGCCCTGACCGACGCCGTGGCCGAAGTCTATGCCTCGATCTTCAATCCCGACGCCATCCAGTACCGGGCCGAGCGCGGCTTGCTCGACTATTACGAAGAAATGGGCGTGCTGATCCAGCGGGTCGTCGGGAAGCGGGTGGGGAAGTACTTCTTCCCGGCCTACGCCGGCGTGGCCTTCAACAACAACGAGTTCCGCTGGTCGCCCCGCATCAAGCGGGAAGACGGCGTTCTGCGCCTGGTGACCGGGCTGGGGACGCGGGCCGTCGACCGGGTGGGCAACGACTACCCCCTCCTCGTCAGTCCCGGCCAACCAGGGCTCAAGGTCAACACGACGCCGGAGCAGATCGTCCATTACTCTCAGCGCTTCATCGACGTCATCAACCTGGAAACGCACCGCTTCGAAACCCACCCCATCGAGGACGTGGTCCGCGAGGCGGCTGCGGACTACCCCCTGTGGGACCGCATTCTTTCGATCTGGGACGGCCAAGACGTCCGCGCCGCCAGCCAGGCCCTGGACCAGCCCGGCCGGGATGAAACCGTGGTCACCTTCGCCGGCCTGTTCGAGCGGACCGGGTTCCTCAAGCAGATGCGCGAGATCATGCGGGCTCTGCGCGAGACGTTCGGGATGCCGATGGACGTCGAATTCGCGCACGACGGCAAGGATCTCTATATCCTGCAGTGCCGGCCGCAGAGCGAGATGGACGAGGAAGAAGCGGTGGCCATCCCGGCCTGGATCCCGGACAAGCAGAAGCTCTTCTCCGCCGCCAAGTACGTGACCAGCGCCCATGTCCACGGCATTCGGACGATCGTCTTCGTCGATCCCGAGCGCTACGACCAGATCACGGGCCTGTCCGATATGGTCGCGGTCGGGGACGCCGTGTCGCGGCTGAACTCGCTGCTTCCGCGCCGCTCCTTCATCCTGATGGGACCGGGCCGGTGGGGGAGCCGGGGCGACATCAAGCTGGGCGTCAAGGTGACCTACTCGGACATCAACAACGCGGCCATGCTGATCGAGATCGCCCGCAAGATCGGCAACTATGTCCCGGATCTGTCGTTCGGAACGCACTTCTTCCAGGACCTGGTCGAGTCGCGGATCCGCTACCTGGCTCTCTACCCGGACGAGGAGGGGGCCATCTTCGCCCAGGACTTCTTCCGCTCCTCGCCGAACGCGCTGGCCGAGCTCCTGCCCGAATACGAGTTCCTCTCGCCCGTGCTGCGGGTCATCGATGTTCCCGCCGTTGCCGAGGGGCGGGAGGTTCGGGTCATCATGGACGGAGATCGCGACATGGCCCTGGGCTTTTTATGCGATCCCGCCTCCGGACAGTGCAAACCCTGACGCCGCGGCCTCTCGGAGGGGAGGGGAACAACCCTTCGTCTTTTCAAGGCCTGCCTGCATTTTTGGCCGGCCAACCGGCCGCCCGGGAGCCGCTGAGGAGGGGCGTTTCGTTCCGCTTGCCAACCTCGCCGGCGTTCCGCCCGTCTTAACAGTGGAATGAGAATGAATACCGACGCCGCGCCCCGCCTGGGGCTCGAAGACCGCCTGGCCGGCGGCGATCCGGACGCCTTCCGCGAACTGGTCGAGACCTACAAGAGGAAGTTCTACGGCCTGGCCTTCGAATATACCCGGAACCACGCCGACGCGGAAGACGTCTCGCAAATCGCCTTCATCAAGGTCTATCGCTCGATCGGCACCTTCCAGAAGGGAGCCAGCCTGAACTCCTGGCTCTATCGCATCGTCGTCAACGCCGCCATCGACCACCTCCGGAAGCGCCCGATGTATCCGTCCAGCTACCCCGACGCGGGCCTGAACGAAGCGTCTCCGGCGATGACGGACCCGGTCCGGACCGTCGAAGCGTCCGCCTTGCGGCGCTCCATCGACGCGGCCTTGGACGTCGTATCGGAGCGGGAACGGGCGGCCTTCCTCCTGCGCCACGACCACGGCTTGAGCCTGAACGAGATCGCCGACACTTTGGACGTATCCGTCGGGTCGGTCAAGAGCTTCCTCCACCGCTCCGCCCGCAAGCTGCGTAAAGAGCTTGTCCGTTCCGGCCTGCGACTATCCGAGGAGACCCCCCATGCTTAAAAAACGCCGCCGCCGGGAAGAGGAGGCCGTCGTGCTTTTCCGAAAACGCGTCCGGCCAGATCCGGGCAGCGAGTATTGGGACGGATACTGGGATCGGCTGCAGGCCCGCCTGGCCTCCGAGCCGGAAGCTGTTCCGGTCCGGGCCGCGCAGCCTCCCGCCCGTCCGGGCCTGCGTCTGTTCCGGCTGGCGGCCCTTCCCGCCGCCGCGGCCGCCCTGCTGATCGCCGGTTTCTTCATGGGACGCTGGGGGGGGCGGAAGCCCGTCCCGGTCCCGGCCGGAAGCGCCGTCGTCCAGGCCTCGGACCTGGACCTGCGGACCAATCGTTATCTGGACCGGTCCCGGCGCATTTTGCTGGCCTTGGTCAACTATACGCCCGCGACCAAGGATCCCTACGGACTCGACCTGCCGGGCCAGAAGATCGCCTCGGGCGAGCTGGTCCGCGAGGCGTCCGTTCTGCGGAGCGATCTGACCAAAGCCCGCGAGCGCCGGCTGGAAAAGCTCGTCGGCGACCTCCAGACCATCCTCCGCCAGATCGCCAATCTTGAAGCCGGCGCCGATCTGGACGCCGTTCGCATCGTCCAGGCGGGTGTGGAAGGCCGCGACATCCTCTTCCAAATCAGCTTGGCGGGGATGCGGGGCGCCCCCGCCGCCGGGCCGGCCGCGACTCCGGCCCGCCCGGAGCGGGCTACCTAGACATAAAGGAGACTCCTATGAATAAGATGATGAGACTGCGATTTGCCGCCGTTGCCCTGGTCATCCTCCTGGCCGGAACGGCCGGGATATGGGCGGTCCTGTCGGCCGCGCCGGCCGATGAATCCCAGACCGAGGACGCCAAGTCCTACCAATCCGCCTATGCCCTTGTTTTGCAGGAGAAATGGGACGAGGCCGCCAAGGCCCTGGACGCCTTCCTGGCCAAGTACCCGAAAAGCGGCTGGGCGGACGACGCCCGTTTCTGGCGCTGCCACGTCCTGGAGGAGCAGAGCCGTTTCGAGGAGGCGTTCCGCTGCTATCAGGAGTTTCTGAAGACGTATCCGGCCAGCGAATGGGCCGATGACGCCCGGACCGACTTGATCGGCCTCGGCCGCCGCCTGGCCCGAACGGGGAAGCCGGAGTACCGGGCTGTCATCAAGTCGCTGGGCGGCTCGGACGAAGAGGACGTGACCATGGCCGCCCTCTACGCCCTCAAGGATATGGGCGACGAGAACGCCGCGGAGACCCTGATCGGGCTCTACGACCCGAAAAGCCCGCTGCGGCTCCGCGAGCGGATCGTCTCCGTGCTCGAGGATTCGGAAAATCCCAAAGCCCGCAAGAAGCTGGTCGAAATCGCCCGCTCCGATCCTTCGTCGGACATCCGCTGCCGGGCCATCGGGGCCTTGGAGTCCTCGCTGACTCCAGAGAACGTCAAATTCCTCAAGGACCTGGTGGCGGGCGATCCCTCGGTTGAGATCCGGGAGGCGGCCCTGTCCGCCCTGGCCGACGCCGAGAACCCCGACCTCGCCTACCTGAAGCAGATCGCCGTCGGCTCCAAGGAAGAGGATCTCGTCCGAACCGCCATCCAAGGCTTGGGGGAAGCCGAAGCGCCCGCCGCGGCCGCCGCCTTGCAGCAGATTCTCCGCGAGTCCGCCGATACGGATGTGCGAAGCGCCGCGCTATCGGCGTTGGCCGAGCGGAAGATCGCGATCACGGTCGCCGCCCTGCGCGACCTGGCCCTGACCGACCGGGACGAAGACATTCGCCGGACGGCGGTGATGCTGATCGGCGAGCGGAAAACGCCCGAGGCGCTGGAAATGGTCAAGTCGCTCCTGGCCTCGGCCAAGGACCTCGAAGTCCGCAAAGCCGCCCTGTTCGTGTTGGCCGAGGAAGGCGGCGTCAATGGGCGCGATACGATCCTGGCGGTCGCCCTTAACGGTCCGGACCCGGAATTGGCCAAAGAGGCCGTCTCCGCCCTGGCCGAATCGGCCAAGACGGGCCGGATCGGGCTCCTGCTGGATGTCTACCGGCGATCGAAAGTCGTCGAAGCCCGCCAGGCCGCGGTGGAGGCCATTGCCGAGCACGACGAGGACCGGCCCGCGCCCGTTGCGACTCTCGTCCAGATCCTGCGGCAAGAGAAGGATTCCGAGACGAAGGAAACCATCATCGAGGCCCTGGGCGAGACCGGAAGCGACGAGGCCGTCCCCGTCCTGCTGGAAACGGCGCAGAACGACCCCGACTTGCGGGTGCGGACCGAGGCCGTTTCGGCCCTGGGGCAGATCAAGACGCCCAAGGCCCGCCAGGCGCTCCTGCAGATCCTGAAGCGCAAAGACGGCCCCGAAGCGAAGTGAGATTCGCCATGACCGCTTCGTCCCGACGCTTCACCCTCGGCGCCCTCGGCCTTTTCTTGGCCCTGACGGCCGCTGCGGCCTGGACCGCTCCGGTCCGCGTCATCCGCCATCCCGATCCGGCCGGCCCGCTCGGCGACCGCTGGACCTGGGCGTCCCGCCAGGCCGCGGGAGCGGATTTCAGCCGCGGATACTGGATCGGGTATGCCATCCGACGGCGGATGCCCTCGAATTGGTTCATGGGATCATGGGACTCGCGGCGTCGTGAGGATCCGCGCACGCTGGGCCAGTTTTTGGCCGGCGATCCGATTCCGGTTTTAGACGCCGCGGCGAAGGATCGGGCCGTGCGGGATGCCGCCCGCAAGGCCATTGATGAGATCGAAGGCCGGGAAGAACCCGTCCGGATCGTCGACAAGGACATTGCTTTCCTATTCCGCTTCGGCCCCGGGCCCGGGCGGGCCGCGGAATCGATCCGGTTCTGCGATCTGGCCTTGATGTTCGATCCCGAGAGCCGGCCCGTCGTCTGGCTGGGCCGGGCGGCGGATGCGGACAGCGTCTTTCTCCTGGAGCGGCTTTTCGCCGGCTCCGGCACGGAGGCCTTCAAGAAGGACCTCGTCGAAGCCGTGGCTCTTCATCAGGCCGCCCCGGCGGTCCTCCCGTTCCTTTTGCGCGCCGCCGCGCCCGCTTCTCCCGAAGCGATCCGGCGCGAGGCGGCCGACGCCCTGGGCGGGCAGAACGATCCGCGCGCCGTCGCGGCGCTGAAGGATCTGGCCGAGCGGGATCGCTCTCCCGACGTTCGGGAGGACGCGGTATCGGCCCTGGCCGAATCGCCCGTCGCCGCCTCCGTGGATGTCCTGGCCGGTCTGGCCTCCGGGGCCTCCGACAGGGACGTGCGGCGATCCGCGGTCGAGGGCTTGGCCGAAAAGGCCGCGGAGCTGACGGTCAAGGACGAGGCATCCGCCGGCCGCGACAAGGACGCGGATGTCCGGCGCGAGGCCGTTTCGGCCCTGGCCGAAGGATCGGCCAAGGAAGCGCTGCCCCATCTGATCGACTTGGCCAAAAACAGCCCGGACCCCGTCGTCCGCAAGGCCGCCCTGGAGGCCTTGGGGGAGTCGGAGGAGCCGGGGGCGGTCACGGCCCTGGTCCAGATCCTGAAGAACAAAAAAAAATAGATTTTTCCCCGAATCCGGGGCAAGCGGTCCGGAGTCCCCGCCCACTTCTCAGCACCGTCGGCGGCATGTGCATCGGGTTGCTTTTCGCGCGGATATGAGATAATTTCCGCTGCGGAACATTCCGGACGCAAGGACCGCCGAGACATGAAGGACAGCCATCACGTTTCCCGCCGTCGTTTTCTGCAAGAGGCCGCCTTGTTCGTGCCGGCGCTCTCGATGCTGCGGCGCCGGGAAGGCGCTTTCCTGACCGAGATCGGCGTCTGTACGAGGCTGGCCAATGTCGCCGTTCTGGCGGCCGGAGGCTGTGCTTACGTCGAGGAAGGCGTCCGCTCGTTCCTCGTTCCCGAAGAGCCCGAGGAGAAATTCGCCGCGATGCTGGCTTCTCTCCGCGAGGCTCCGCTCCCGGCGCTGGTCTGCAACGGGTTTCTGCCGGGCCGGTTGAAGGCCGTCGGCCCCGAAGCCAAGCCCGAAGACGTCCTGGCTTATGCCGGCATCTCCTTCCGGCGGGCGGCCCGGGCCGGCGTGGGGACGATCGTCTGGGGAAGCGGCGAATCGCGGAAGATCCCGGACGGATGGGCCAAGGCCAAGGCCGAAGAGCAATTCCGGGATCTGGCCCGGCGGACGGCGACTCTGGCGGCGTCGTCCGGCATCATCCTGGCCCTGGAGACGCTCCATCGCGGCGAGACGAATTTCATCAACAATCTCAAGGAAGGCGCGGCCATGGTCGACGCGGTCGGCCATCCGAACTTCCGGCTGCTGGCCGACTTCTATCATCTCCTTCAGGAAGGGGAGACGCCGGACGACGTCGTGGCCTGCGGCCGCCGTCTCCATCACTGCCATATCGCGGAAAAAGAGCGGCGGACCCCTCCCGGAACGGCGGGCGATGATTTCCGCCCCTTCCTCAAGGCGCTCCGCAAAATCGGATACGGCGGCCGCTTGTCCCTGGAAGGCCGTTGGGACGATCTGCCGGGGCAGGTCGGTCCGGCCGTGGCGGCCCTGAAAAAACAGATCGCCGAGGCTTAGGCCCGGCGAAGGAGACTTCGAAATGAGCATGACGCGAAGGGAATTCATGATGCAGGCGGCCGTAGGCTCGGCCGGGCTGGCCGCGGCGGGCACGGCCATGGCGGCCGGTCGGCCGGTCGGAAAAGGGATCCTCGGCGCCAATGCCAAGATCCGGGTCGGTCTGGTGGGCTTTTCGGACCGGCTCCGGAGCTCGCTCATCCCGCCGTTTTTAGCCTACGCCGACGAGCTGGGCTTCGAGATCGTGGCCGTCGCCGATTTATGGAGCCGCCGCCGCGACGAAGGAGTCGCTTTTCTGAAAGAGAAGACGGGCCGGACGATCGAGGCGGTCCGCAACACCGAGGAGCTTTACGACCGGGTCAAGCCGGACGCCGTGATCATCAGCACCGCCGATTTCCAGCACGCCCTGCTGACCGCCGAAGCGGTCCGCGCCGGCTGCGATGTCTACTGCGAAAAGCCGTTCGCCGAGACGATGGCCGACGCCCGGGCGGCCTTGGCGGCCGTCCGGGAAACGGGCAAGATCGTCCAGATCGGCTCCCAGCGGAGGAGCGGCGCGAACTACGCCGCCGCCTGCGAATACATCCAATCGGGCCGTTTCGGGGCCATCACCATGGTCGAGATGAGCTGGAACGTCAACCAGCCGGGGCGCTGGCGGCGGCCCGCCCTCGTCGCCGCCATCCGGGAGGAGGACACGGACTGGAAGCGCTACCTCCTCAACCGTCCCGCGGCGCCGTGGGATCCGCGCCGATACCTGGAATACCGGCTGTTCTGGCCGTACTCTTCCGGCATCCCCGGACAGTGGATGTGCCATCAGATCGACACCGTCCATTGGTTCACCGGCCTGCCTCATCCCCGCAGCGTGGCCGCCAACGGCGGCGTGTACGCCTGGAAGGACGGCCGGGTCAATTTCGACACCATGACCGCGGTCCTGGACTACGGCCCCCTGGACGATCCGTCGACGGGATTCCAGGTCGTGTACTCCTCCCGTATGCACAACTCGGCGGGCGGGGTGAAGGAGTGGTACTTCTCGAACGGCGGCAAGCTGGACCTGGACAAGAACACGGTCACGCCCGAGGGCGGGATGGACGAAAGCGCCGCGTCCGCCATGGGGATGAAAGCGAATCTCCTCGAAACCTTCGAGCTGCCCCAGGAGAAAGCCGAGAGCGCGGCCGACACGGGCGGCGATCCGACGACGTCCGCCCATATGCGCGACTGGATGCAATGCGTCCGCGACCGCAAGACTCCGCACGCGGACGTCATGGCCGGATATCATCACGCCATCGCCGTGATCATGACGACGGCGGCCTTGCGGACGGGCGAACGGGTGACCTTCGACGAAGCGACCCAGGAGGTCATGGCCGGAGGCAAACCATTCCAGTATTGAAACCCGTTTCCGCCGGCCGGATGCGGATCGTCGTGGCGGGGCATATCTGCCTGGACATCATTCCCGTCTTTCCGGCGGGGAGGAGCCGCGGCGACCTTCTTTTCCGGCCGGGGGGGCTCGTCCAAGTCGGGGCGGCGCTCCGCTCCACGGGCGGCGTCGTTTCCAACACGGGCTTGGCCTTGGACCGGCTGGGCCTGCCGACGCGGCTTCTGGGCAAGGTCGGCGATGATTGGATAGGCCGGGAGATCCTCTCGATTCTCCGCTCCCACGGCCCCCGGCTCGCCTCGAACATGATCGTCGCCCCCGGCGCCCGCTCGTCTTATTCGATCGTTCTCAGCCCGCCGGGAATCGATCGGACCTTTCTCCATTGTCCCGGCGCCAACGACACCTTCGCGGCCGCCGACGTTCTCCCCGGCCATCTCCGGTCGGCCCGCTTGTTCCATTTCGGATATCCCCCCGTGATGCGGCGGATGGCCGGCCGCGGGGGAAGGGAAATGGCTCTTCTTTTTCGCCGCGTCCTGCGGCGGGGGCTGGCGACATCCCTGGACATGGCCGGCATCGACGACGCCTCCGAGGCCGGTCGCGCGGATTGGGTCGCCTGGCTTCGGAACGTCCTGCCCCATGTGGACATCTTCCTGCCCAGCTTCGACGAGATCGCCCAGATGCTGAAACCCGCCCTTTCCGGACCACCGACCCCGAGCGGCCTGGCCGGAAGGCTGCTCGACTTTGGCGCGGCGATGGTCGTCCTTAAGCTCGGCGGGGAAGGCCTCTATTTGCGGACGACGCCGGACCTCGCCAGGCTCGACGGCCTGACCCGGGCGATTCCCCTCGCCCCCGGCATTTGGCGGAATCGGGAAATGCTGATCCCCAGCTTCCGGGTCCGCGTCGCCGGGACGACGGGAGCGGGCGATTGCGCCATCGCCGGATTCCTGGCCGCGCTCATGCACGGCTTGGGGCCTGAAGAGGCCTTGGCCTGCGCCGCGGGAGCGGGCGCGGCCTGCGTCGAAAAGCCGGACGCCGTGAGCGGCATCCCCTCGTGGACCGGGCTGAGGCACCGGATTCGGTCCGGCTGGGCCCAGAATCCGACCGATCGGCCGCTTTCCGGATGGCGCTGGGACGAGAGCCGGCGGCTCTGGCGCGGTCCCGGGGACGCCGGGAAGACGCCGGCGTCATCAAGGGAGCTCGTCCGATGCGCCTGAGCCTCGACCTGGTCCTCCTGCCGGGTTCCTATGCCGTGTGCCGGCTGGACCCGGACGCCGCTCTCCCGGCCTGGACCGGGAAGGGCGATTTTACGTCCATCACGCGGACGCCGCGCGAGACTTCCGTCGTTTGCCCGCAGGCAAGGGTCCCGGGCGGGGTCCCGAGCCAGAGGGACTTCCGGGTCCTGCGCGTCCAGGGGACGCTCGATTTCTCCCTGACCGGCGTTCTGGATTCGATGATCGGTCCCTTGGCCGCGGAGGCCATCGCCGTTTTCACGATCTCCACTTATGACACCGATTATCTCTTGATCCGGGACGATGATCTCTCCCGGACGGTCGAGATCCTGATCCGCGGCGGACACAACATCATCCTTCCGGAGTGAAGCCTCCCTGCGTCTCAACGGAATCGACGGTGCGATCGTCGGCTGGATGACGTTCGGAACACGCCCCCGGATGGATTGCGTTCGGCGGCCGGGTACGGCCGCCCTTACTCTGAGTAGGGGACCGAGAAGCGCGCCCGGATGAGCGGGAAGAAGCGGTGATCCTTGCCCGATTCGAAGGTGAAGACCAGGGTTCCCTGGCTCGCGCTGCGGCCCATCTTCAGCTTCGGCTTGCCGTCGACGGGATCGCTTCCTTCGTAAGGCCATTCCTCGCCCTTGATGAGATCAAGGACTTCGCCCTTCTTGATCAGCTTGAGGTACAGGTCTCCCGAATCGGCGGCCTTGAGAAATTCCAGGTCGAAAACGCCGCTTTCCACGACGGCGTCCTTGATCTTCAGGTTCATCGGAACCTTGACTCCCCGGAAGCGAAAGATGGAGTCCATCTTCGGCGCGGCCAGTTCGGCCGCGGCCAGCGTCGCCAGAAGGCACAAGGCGACCAGCATGATGATTCTCTTATCAACCATGAGTCTCTTCCTCCCGCGATTTAACGCAGCATCAATGACGAGATGATATTCCCAAGACGTCCCGATTTGCAAGTCCCCCCGTGTGGCCGCGGTTTGGCCGCCGCTGCCGGGCCAGGAGCGCCGCTGCAGAATGAAAAGGGGGCGGAGCCCGGCGGCCCCGCCCCCGCGGCGTTGCGATGCCCGCGATCCGAGACTCAGCCCTTGAGGATCTTCTCGACCTCGTCCTTGTCGCAGTCCATGATGTAGGGGATGCCGCTGATGGCGGCAATGTCCTTGGTCAGGGAGGCGATGTCGTCCCGGGTTATGTAGGACAGCCCGAACTTGCGGTTCCCGGCCATAAACTGGCGCACGCCCTGGCTCAGCCGCTTGAAGTAGCTGTAGACGCCCAGGGCGCCGGGGGGCAGCTCGGCGAACCTCTTGCCGAAACGGCGTTTGAGCTCCGGCGCGGTGACGAAGATCTCTTCGATCGAGGAGCCGAACCGTTCGACGTAGACCGGGATCTGGCTTTCGGCGATGCGCTTGCCGATCGTCTTGCCGACCATGGCCGCGGCCAGGGGGCTTCTGGCCATGCCGACGGCCTTGACGTAGGGAGCGCCCAGGGCCAGGGCCTTGAAGATCTGGTCTTCGAAGGTGATGCCTCCGGCGTAGACCAGGTCGGGTACGTACTCGCCCTTCTTGGCCAGCTTGTGGGCGAACTGGTAGGTCAGGCTCCAGATCTCGACGCAGGGGATGCCCCACTCGTTCATCATCCGCCAGGGGCTCATGCCCGTTCCGCCGCCCGCTCCGTCCACGGTCAGCATATCCAGCTTGGCCTTGGAGGCGTATTTGACGGCCCTGGCCAGGTCGGCCGGCCGGTAGGCGCCGGTCTTGAGGAAGACGCGCTTGGCCCCTGCCTTGCGCAGCTCCTCGACCCGCTTCATGAACGACTCCTCCTCGACCATGCCCATCCGGGAGTGGCGCTCGAACTCCTTGAAGCTGCCCTTCTCGAAGGCCTGGATGGTGTTGGGATCCTCGGGATCGGGCAGGACGATGTAGCCGCGGCGCTTCAGCTCCTGGGCCTTCTTGAGGCTCTTGATCTTGACCTCGCCGCCGATGTCCTTGGCTCCCTGGCCCCACTTGAGCTCGACCGTCTCGACGCCCAGCTTGTCGATGGCGTATTCCTGCACGCCCAGCCGGCCGTCCTCGACGTTGGCCTGGACGACGACGTCGCCGTAGCCCTCGGACCAGTTCTGGAAGCTCTTGACCCGCATCTCCATGTCCGGCGAACGCAGGACCCGGCCGTTCTTGATCTCGGCCTCCTCGTCCATGGCGCAGACGTTCTCGCCCACGGTCAGGATGCAGCCGCTGATGGCCGTTCCGATGGCCAGCCCCTCCCAGTTGTTCTTGGCCACGTTGGTCGAGCCCATGCCGGGCACGACGAAGGGCAGCTTGAGCTTGAGGTCCTTGGCCCGGCCGATGGTCGTCTCGGTGGTGACCTTCTCGAAGGTCGCCTTGTCCGAATCGGCCTCGCAGCCGTAGGCCCCGGCGGCGGTGCCCATGACCGAGAAGTGGGACAGGTCGTAGGGGTAGTCCTTCTCCGCCCCGGCGGTGATGATCCCGAACGGTTGGGGATAGAGGACCTCGGCGGCACGGTAGGCGGACTTGCCGATCTCGCACATCCCGATGCAGCCGTCGACGCACGTGACGCACATTCCGCTGATGGCGCTGATCGAGCCTTCCGTGCGGTTCTTGGTCAGCGTGGCCGCGCTTCGATTGAGTTTCGTATAAGACATGCTTGTTACCTCCTTGGTGACGATGTCAGCTTTTCTTTTCCTGGACGCACGTTCCGCAGCGGCCGGCGTCATACATCCAGCAGGTCAGCTCGCCGTACTTTTCCAGACAGGTGGGCTCGACCTGCAGGCAGGCATTGCAGATGTCCGTGTCGGCGTTGGGGCCGCCGCAACGGGCGGCGCAGGCCGGGCAGACGTACATACAGGCGCCGCACAGCCGGCACTCCTCCGACCGGATGTCGAAGGGCGTCCCGATCTTCTTTTTGTAGCCGCGGTACTGGAAGCCGATGGCCCGCGCGTCCATCTGCTCGTCGCACATCCGGATGCAGCGCCCGCAGTAGACGCACTCCTCGTTGCGGGGCGGGAAGCGCTGCCGGGTGACCCCGAACCGGGAGGCCAGGTCCTGGATCTCCTTGGACATGGGCGCGGTTGAAAGCATCAGCTCGATCATCATCCGCCGGGCGGCGATGACCCGCTTGGTGTCGGTGTGGACGACCAGGCCCTCCTCGACCGGGTAGGTGCAGGACGAAACGAGCTTGGCCCGCGGCCCTTCGCCGATCTCGACGACGCAGAGGCGGCAGCCGCCCCAGGGGGTCAGGCCGTCCATGTGGCAGAGGGTGGGTATCTCCAGCCCGAAGAACCGGGCCGTGTCCAGGAGGGTCCAGCCCTTTTCGGTCTGGACCTCCAGCCCGTTGAGCTTTAAGGCGATCATTTCACTCCCTCCAGGATGACAATGGCCTCGTCGCGCTGGGCTTCCACGGCCTCGAACCTGCAGGCCTCGTAGCAAGCCCCGCACTTGATGCACTTCTCCTGATCGATGTTGTGGACCTCGCGCAGGGTGCCGTGGATGCAGTCGTTCGGGCAGGCCCGCTTGCAGGCCAGGCAGCCGGTGCACTTGTCGGGCAGGACGGTGAACCGGATGAGCGACTTGCAGACCCCGGCCGGGCAGCGCTTTTCCTTGATGTGGGCTTCGTACTCCCGCTTGAAGTAGCGCAGGGTGGACAGGATCGGATTGGCCGCCGTGATGCCCAGGTTGCACATCGAGGCGTCCTTGACGGCCGCGGCCAGTTCCTCCAGCAGCTCGATGTCGCCGACCTTGCCCTTGCCCTCGCTGATGCGAGTGACGATCTCGTACATCCGCTGGGTTCCTTCCCGGCAGGAGACGCACTTGCCGCAGGACTCGTCGCGCAGGAAGTTCAGGAAATACTTGGCGATGTCGACCATGCAGGTCTTGTCGTCCATGACGATCATGCCGCCCGAGCCCATGATGGCGGAGGCCGCGGTCAGGCTCTCGTAGTCGATCGGCAGATCGAGCTTGGACGTGGGCAGGCAGCCGCCGGAGGGGCCGCCCGTCTGGACGGCCTTGAACTTGCGGCCGCCGGGGATGCCGCCGCCGATGTCGAAGATGATCTCCCGCAGGGTCGTGCCCATCGGCACCTCGACCAGCCCGGTGTTGTTGATCTTTCCGACCAGGGAGAAGATCTTGGTGCCCTTGCTCTTTTCGGTGCCGATCTTGGCGTACCAGGCGCCGCCCTTGCCCAGGATGAGCGGGACGTTGCCCCAGGTCTCGACGTTGTTGATGACGGTGGGCTTGCCGTTGAGTCCCTTCTCGGCCGGGAAGGGGGGCCGCTGGCGCGGTTCGCCGACCAGGCCCTCGATCGAGGCGATCAGGGCCGTCTCCTCGCCGCAGACAAAGGCTCCGGCGCCCTTGACGATGCGGATGTCGAAGGAGAAGCCGGTGCCCAGGATGTCGGACCCCAGCAGACCCCGCTTGCGGAGTTCCTCGACCGCCAGGCTGACATGCTTGACGGCCAGGGGGTACTCGTCGCGGACGAAGATGATGCCTTCGCAGGCGCCGATGGCGAAGCCGCCGATCAGCATGCCCTCCAGGACCCGGTGCGGGTTGCCCTCGAGCAGGCTGCGGTCCATGTAGGCCCCGGGGTCGCCCTCGTCGGCATTGCAGATGATGTACTTGGGGGTGCCCTTCTGGCTCCGGGCCATCTCCCACTTGACGCCGGTCGGGAACCCGGCTCCGCCGCGGCCGCGCAGGCCGGCCGTCTTGACCTCGGCGATGACCGCTTCCGGGGTCATCTTGCCCAGGACCTTGGCCAGGGCGCCGTAGCCGCCGATGGCCAGGTAGTCGTCGATCTGGGTTGGATCGATCAGGGCGTTGTCGCCCAGGACGACCCGGCGTTGCTTCTTGTAGAAGGGGATGGCCTTCTCCCGGGGCGCGGTTTTGCCGGTCACCGGATCCTTGTACAGCAGGGCCTTGATCGTCCGGTTCTTCTTCAACGTCTCCAGGACGATCGTGTCTGCGTTCGCGGGGTCGACCTTCTGGTAGAACAGGTCATGCGGGTGGACCAGGACGTTCGGCTCGGCCTCGCAGAAGCCGTGGCAGCCGGTGACCCGGATCTTGACCTTTTTGTCGAGCTTGGCCTTCTTCAGCGCCGTCTGCAGGGCCTCGACGACCTTGAGGGCGCCGCGGGCCTGGCCGCAGGTGCCCGCCGAGACCGTGAGCACCGGCTTCTTATCGGCTTGCCGGAGCTTCTTCTGGGCCTCGACGGCCTGTTCCAGGGCCTTGACCGTTTTGAGTTTGACGGGTGCTTTCATGCGTCGTCTCACTTGTTGAGATACTGCTTGATGATGGCTTCGACCTTGCGGATCGAGGTCTGGGCGTGGTACTCGCCGTCGACGACCACGACCGGACCGATGGCGCAACAGCCGAGGCAGGCCACGGTTTCGAGGGTGAACTTGCCGTCCTCGGTCGTGTCGCCCGAGGCGACGCCGAGCCGGCGCTCGAACTCCTCCAGGATCTTCGGCCCGCCCCGGACGTGGCAGGCCGTGCCCAAGCAAACCGTCACGACGTGCTTGCCGCGCGGCTTCAGGCTGAAAGCCCGGTAAAAAGTCGCCACGCCGATGACGTCGATGAGCGGCACTCCGACGGAGCGGGATACCTGCTGCAGGGCTTCCTTCGGCAGGTAGCTGTACTCCGCCTGGATGTCCTGGAGGATCGCGATGAGGGCCTTTTTCTCGCTTTTGTGCTTCCGGATTAAGGCGTTCACGCGGTCGGTTTGAACATCCACGTGTTTAAACCTCCTTTTGGGATGAGTAGGGACGAAGGGATAATGGGGGGTGGGCCGTACGAGGCAGGGAGGGGGAGAGGAAAAGGGGAAGAGTCAAGGGCCCGAAAGGAAGAATGAGCGGTCTCCTTGCCGGAACCTGCTTAATTTCGGACCAGAAATATCATAGCGAAAATCGATTGTCAAGGGGATAATCAAAATATATATTTCATTGAAAAACGACAAATGTCGTTTTATAATGGGTATAATGAAAAACACGGTTGGGGCGGGAAGGCGGCCGTGAGGCACCATGCGCTGTCCGGGGAGAGCCTGTATGTGATGCAGGAAGTTTGGGCCCGGGGCGAGGCCACGGTCGACGAGATTTGGCGGGGACTGAACGCCCGGCGGCGTCGGACCGTCCGCCGGACGACCGTCCAGGTCCAGATGCGGCGGCTCGAGGAGTACGGCTGGCTGAGCCGGCGCAAGGCCGGCCGGGCGTTCGTCTACCGGCCTCTCTGGACCCGGGACGAGACGGCGGCCGACCTGGTCCGGTCGCTCTGCCGGGGCCTTTATGGCGGCTCCCTGACCGGCCTGTTGGAGGCCTTGTTTCAGACCTGGGAACTTTCTCCCCCCGAGCGCCGGCGCATTCGGGCGCTCCTGCGCCGGACGGCCGGGCCGGGTCGCGCCGCTCCCGCCGCGGATCCCTCGGGCCGGAAGCCCGCCTAGGCCTTCCTTCGCCGCGAAATCGGGAAGAAAGCGCCGCCCCGGCCGTCCAATAACATGTATAATATCGGACTGTCGGCGCGTAATAATGATATGGAGGTTCACGGAACATGAACAAGACAACCAAGACCTGGCTTTTAGGCGCCCTGCTCGCCGTTTTCGCTCTCTCGGCCGCGGCCGCGGACGTTCCCGTCAAGAGCGCATGGATGGTTCCTCCGCCCGCCATCGACGGCGCTCCCACGGATTGGCTCAATCCCGGCTATGTCAATGTCGCGGGCGGCGATGTCGGATACGCCTTCGCCAACGACGCCAAGAACTTGTATGTTCTCCTGGTGATCCGGGATCCCAAGGCCAAGTCGACCATCGATAAGACCGGCGTGACCCTGTATTTCGATGAAGCCAAGAAGAACAAGGCTTACGGCATCCTCTTCCATAAGGTCATGATCAAGCCCGACGAGTACATCGCCCGGCTGGAAAAACAGGGCCCCGTTTCCGATGAGATCAAGGCCCAGATCAAGTCGAAACCGGGCTATTATCTTTACGCCCATGAAGTGAAGGGCGCCTCTCCCGAGGGCGCTCCCGCGCCCGATTCGCCGGTCCAGCTCCCGGTCTACAAGATCGGAACCCAGGGCCCGATGCTGGTCTACGAGTTCCTGATCCCCCTGGAGCGGCCCGCTTCGACCCAGGCTGGGTTGGCCTCGGCGCCCGGCAAGACGATCTTCGTCGGCCTCGAGTACGGCGGCATGACCCCGGATATGGCTCGGGCCAACGCCCGCGCGACCGGAAGCGCCAACATCGCCGGCGGAGACAATATCAACAATGTTGTAGGTTCGACCGGGAACAAGGCCTCGGCCAAGAAGTACATTTTCTGGTCGCAAGTCCAGCTGGCGTCGGAATAACGGTAAACCGGATCTCTTTCGCGATTCCGGATTGGGCCTCTTCCCCATAGGGCGGAACTCTTGGTCCGTCCGCTCGATGCCCGGCGTTGCCGGGCCTTCCCTGACTCTCTAGCGACCGGCCCGGCAGCGGCAAATTGCGACTTTCATGGGGAAAGAGAGGGAATAATCGGGAACGAGTCGAAATCCCATTGATTTTTCCTTCCGGGGATTTAATTTAATAGCGTCGAGCGGAAACACCGCAAAAAGGGTAAGGGTCGTTGGTTCAAGCCAAAAGGTAGGGGGGCCTCCAGCCAGGGGAAAGGACCTTCGGACGGAAGGGGGGGAGTTGTGAGGGAGGATTTGACAACACATTCAAAATGAATAAAATAAGCGGATCGATATGGGGCCCGCTTATGTCTGAAGACGAGATTTTCCGCTCCTGGAAAGAAATAGCGGACTATCTCAAGTGCGACGTCAAAACATGCGCCCGTTGGGCCTCCGAATGCGGGTTGCCCGTCCTCCGCTTCGATCCCGACGCTAAACGTTCCCGCGTTTTCGCCCGCAAGGTTGAATTGGATGCCTGGCTGGCAAACCGGCGCTCGCCGAAAGCCGAGCCGGAACCTTCCGCCGTCCGGCGAAGCGGCCGGCCGCTGACCATCGCCTTGGCGGCGCTGATCATCGGAACGCCGCTGGCCTGGTTTGGGTTGAAGCCTCTTCTCACCCCGAAACCGAAAACCCCCGTCCTGGCCTATTACCCTCTGAGCGCCGCCGACGCGACGCCGGCCGGGAAATACGAAGCCAAGGAAATCAACGACCAGCTTACCAGCATCCTGTCCTTCGGAGGCCGGGTGTCCGTCATCCCGATTCCCGGCCAGACCGACTCGGCCGCGGCCGGAAACATCCATCGAGATACCGGCTTGCCCGACCCGGATTTCCTGTTCCTGGCGGCGATCACGGCGGGCGACGGTCCTCCCTCCTTGAACGTCGTCCTCAAGGAGGCCGATTCCGGGAAGGTTCTTTGGAACAGTGTTTTCACCAAGGCCTTTGCCGATCTCAACGCCTGTTTCAAGGAGATCAGGACCGAAATCCGCCGCCGGATCCCCATGGCCGGCGATTCCGTGCGGGCGGGCGCTTCCGGTCCCGGCGCATCGGTCATAGACGAGTATGCCGCGGGCCCTTATATCCGGGGCGTCGTCGATAACGGGGCCGAGGACCCCTGGTCCCTCTATGCCAAGGGGGCTCGGCTGGCCGACATGGGGGATGCGACGGCCAACGATCTGGCCATGGATATTTTCCGCCAGGCCCTAGACGCGGATCCGCGCTTTGCGCTGGCCTACCTCGGTCTGGCCAAGTGTTACGCCAACTATGTGAACTTCCAGGGCTTCAAAGAGGCCAAATGGCTCGACAAATCGGAAGAGATGTTGGCCAAAGCCCAGGTGATCGATCCCGACCGGCCGGACTACTATACGCTGCGCATCAAGAACCTATTGATGCGGGAGTTCATCCTGCGCGGGGACACCAGCGCGGAATATTTTACCCTTGCCGCCAAGGCCATGGCCCTGCATCCCTATGACGGTCGGCTGTGCGGAATCGTGGGCTATTGCCGTCTTAAGCGCTTCGATCGGGAAGGTCGGGCTTCCGACCTCGCGGAAGCCGCCCGCCTGCAGGGCATCGCCTTCAACGTCGATCCGACGGCCTTGGGCAACGCCAACTATTGCGAAACGCTCATGCTCAAGCGCGATTTCGGTCAGGCCCTCAACGTCTGCGCCGCCGTCGAGCGCGACCATCCTCTCCAGATCATCGCCTTCCGGCGCGGGGAGATCCTCTATTTTCAGGGCGATCTGGCTGGAAGCCTGGCCGCCTTTCGGACGTGCACGACTCCGATCAGCCTGCGGATCGGGGCTTCCTATTACGAGGCCATGATCGCGGCCCGCCGCGGCGACAAGGTCGAAGCCTTCGCTCTCCTGCAGGAGATCGATCTCCTCAGCCCGCACAAAGAGGCCATTTATATGGACCACCTGCGCGAAGCATCGGTCTATGCCGGCCTGGGACAGAACGGCAAGGCCGAAGCCATTCTGGGGGAAGGTTTCGCGCTGCTTGGCGTCTCGGGCGCCTACATGATGAAGAGCTACATCGAGATCGATCCCAACTTCGACGGCCTGCGCCGCGGGCCGGTCCTGGCCAAGATGAATTTTCGGAAGCCTGCCCCCTAAGGAGATGCCCATGCCCAAAGCCGCCTCGGTTCGGGTGACCGGAGAGCTTTTAAAGGCTCTTGACGACGTCAAGAAGGCCATGCGGGCCCTGCCCGCGGGCGAAGCCCGACGAACGGGCTTGGCGGGACAGCGGGTTCTCGAAAAAGCCCTGCGGGCCAAGGCCAAACCGCTGCCCACGGTGACCTCCTGCCCGCGCGACCTGCCGAATATTTGAGCCGGATGACTTCGGCTCCCCTGCGGAGCCTCCAGCTCAGTCTGACCGACGACTGCAACTTCGACTGCGTCTATTGCTATCGCCGGGCGGGGCGGTCCCGGATGCGGCTCGAAACGGCCCGCCGGGCGGTCGATTATTTCCTGCCCCGATCATCCCGGTCGTTCCAGGCGCTCTTTTTCGGCGGCGAGCCCCTGCTCGAATTCCCGCTGCTGGCCGAGATCGTCCCCTTCATCCGGATCGCGGCCCGGGCGGCGGGCCGCCGGCCCCGCTTCGGCCTGACGACGAACGGAAGCCTTGGCGATGACCGGATCGTGGCGTTTTTGGAAAGCCAGCGGTTTCGGGTGGGCTTGAGCTACGACGGCGCCGCCCATGACGCACAGCGGGCTCCCGGCTCCCGGGCGGCGCTCGACTCTCTGCTCGATCGTCTCTTGCCAAGCCGCCGGATCAGCCTGGAGACCAACAGCGTCTTCACGCCCGAGAGCGTGAGTTCTCTCGCGGATACCGTTCTCGATCTGGTCGAACGGGGCATTCCTTCGGTCCGCTTCGCCCTCTCTTTCAAGTCCGCTTGGCCCCAGGACCGGATCGCGGTTTTCGGGGCCGAACTGACCCGCCTGCGCCGAGCCATGGTCCGGATGGCCCGGAAGACCGGCCGTTTTCCCCTCCGCAACTTCACCGAGGCGGCGCGGCCTCGTGAGCGCGCCTGTTCGGCCGGGCGCGATCGGATCAGCGTCGATCCTAGGGGCGGACTTTGGGGCTGCGCGGTCTTCTCCGATTGGGCCCGCGGCTACGGAGGGCCGGCCGCGGTCCGGCGGTACAGGATCGGCCGGATCGGGCATCCTCCCGGCCTTCTGGACGCGGGGAGGGCGGCCGCGGCGGCCAAGCACGCCCGCTTTTCGACCGCGGGCTGCGAGGCTCCCGCCGGCCCCTGCGGCCTTTGCCCGGACCGCGGCCGCTGCTGGATCTGCCCGGCCGCGGCGGCGATGGCGGGGGGCGGACTCCACGAGATCCCGGGGTTTGTCTGTGACCTCCTGCGCCTCCAATCGCGAGCGGCGGCCCGTTTCGCCGCCGACATCTCGTCGTAACGTTCCGGCTTTCCGGTTCGTTTAAAGAAGGAGAAGGAGGAACCATGATCCAATTCCGACGCTTGGGGGGAATCGCCGCCTTGACTGCCGTCTTTTTCCTCTCTGCGGGAGCCGTTATAAACCGGCCCCAGGACGCGACCGGCGGGATGGCAGAACTCAAGAAAAAAATCGCCGCCCTGGAAGAGCGGGTGGCCGGGCTCGAGGCCAAGATCCAGAAGATCACGGTTTCGATCCCCCAGTCTTTCCCGGATCTTAAAAGCCTTCCCGAGGGGTGGAGACGCTTCGAGCATAACGGCCAGTCGTACTATCTCATCCCGTTGGATCTGAAGAAGACGGACACGCCGGCCCTGATCCGCTGAGCCCCGCCGCGCTTCCTCCCGTCCGGCGCGGGAGTCTGGAAATCCGTCCCGGAATGGACTACAGTGATTCGTTCCGGAATCGGAAACGAGAGGAGCGCGGGACATGCGGACATTGAAATTTCGACGGATTCGGTCGGCCATTCGGCTGGGGCTCTTTTTCTTCGCGGCGGCCGGCGTCCTTCAGGCGGCCCAGCTGCCGACGGCCAAGCCGCAGGACGCGGGCTTCTCGGCCGAACGGTTGGAGCGTCTGACCCAATCGATGCAGGCATACGTCGATTCGGGCCGGACCGCCGGCCTGGTCGTCCTGGCCGCCCGAGACGGCCAAGTCGTTTATCACAAGGCGTTCGGGAAGCTCGATCTGGCTTCGGGCTCGCCCATGCCGCTCAACGCGATTTTCCGGGTCGCTTCCCAAACCAAGGCCCTCACTTCCACGGCGGTTATGATTCTGCAGGAGGAGGGCAAGCTCCTCATCGACGACCCGATCGCGAAGTACATTCCCGAGTTCGCCGCTTCACGGGTCGCCGTCCAGGCTCCCGGCAAGGACGCCAAGGGCTATACGACCGTCCCCTTGAAGCGGCCCATCACCATCCGCGATCTCTTGACCCACACCGCGGGGATTTCGTACGGCACCGGCCCGGCCAAAGACGCCTGGGCGGCCGCCGGCATCACCGGCTGGTTCCTGGCCGACAGGGACGTCCCGATCGGCGGGGTGATCAAGAAGCTGGCCGGCCTGCCCTTCGACGCCCAGCCCGGCGAACAGTTTCTCTACGGCTACAACATCGACATCCTGGGCTACCTGGTCGAAGTCGTCTCCGGGATGAGCCTGGCCGATTTCATCGCCCGCCGGATCACGGGGCCCCTGGGCATGACGGATTCGCATTTCTTCCTGCCCGAGTCCAAGCTCGGCCGCTTCACTCCGGTTTACGGCGTCGACGACAAGGGCGGGCTCAAGCTGATCGAAGATCCGAAGAGCAGCTTCTACGTCAAGGGGCCGCGGAAATGCTTCGCCGGCGGAGCCGGCCTGCTGGCCACGGCCGAGGATTACGCCCGCTTCCTGCTGATGCTCCAGAACGGGGGTGAGTTCCAGGGCGTCCGGATTCTAAGTCCCAAGACGGTCGAGCTGATGACGGTCGACCATGTCGGCTCGCTCTACGCCGTGCAGGGCTTCGGCCTGGGCTTCTGGGTGACCGACCGGCTGGGGCGCAACGGCCAGCCGGGTACGGTCGGCTCGTTCGGCTGGGGCGGCGCTTACCACACGACCTACTGGGTCGATCCGGTCGAGAAGCTCGTCTGCGTCCTGATGACCCAGCTCCTGCCGGCCGGCGATTCCGACCTGCACGCCAAGTTCCGGGCCATGATCTACCAGGCGATCACGCAATCCTACGAGCGGAGATAAACGGGAGAGACTCCGCTTTATTTCTTCGGTCCAATCGGGGGCAGGTTCGTGCGGCCGGCCGGGCCGACCGTCGTCCCAAAGCGTTCGAAGAGCGGCGCCGTATCCTCGCCTACGGACTCGCTGACCGTAAGGACGTACTCATCCATGGTCAACGGGCGCTTGGGGTCGTTGTAAGTCTTATGGACGTGGGCCAGCCACTTGGGGTACCAGTCGGGGCCATAGCGGGCGTCCAGGATGGACCAGATGAGCCAGGCCTTGTCCCAGGCCAGCCGCGTCGCCTCCGGCGTCAGATCGGCCGCTAAATCGACGGCGAGCAGCGGGTCGCGGACGGCCAGGGCCTTGGAGTAATACGGCCAGCGGTCCCCGAATCCCATTTCACGGCCGGCCTTGCGCTGGAACCAGCCGGCGTGAGCCTCGCTCCACCAACCGGGCATGAGGCAGCCCGGCGTTCCGTCCACCGCCTCCGGCCCGTACATGGTATGGGCCAGCTCGTGGGCCAGGATGCTCAAAATGGCTTCCGGCTTCATCGAGATCGTCCCGGCCATCTTGGGCGTGATCGCGTTCTCGGCCCAGCCCCCGCCTTCGCCGGCCGCCAGGTTGATGTAGTAGACCCGGCCGGGATTGGGCGGCGTGGGAAGCATCTTCTGCAGGACGGCCGCGACTTCGGTGAACCGCGTCCGGGCCAGCTCGATGATGGAGGGGAGCTGGTTGTCGCTGGCGAGGACGCGGAGGCCTCCGACCTCGAACTCGTTGTCGGGGTAGAAGGCGCCGCCCAGGCCCTCGGGCTCCCAGGGCACGCGCCGTTCGTCCGTTTTGCGGCGCGGGCCGCCGGAAGCCTTGAGAACGGCCCAGCGGAGCAGCGTCCCGTTGACGCGCTCGCCTGTTTTGTCCTTGACCCGGATCAGCCTGGGGTCCGAGATCAGGACGATCGTTCCCGGCCCGGCTTTGCGCCAGGCCACGGCTCCGAGCCGATCGCCCGCCCCGGCCGCGACCGTCCATTCGGGACCGAGATCGGCCTGGCGCAGGTCCTTGGGCAGGTCGGCCGCCGCGAGGCCGAACGCTTTTTCTTTTATCCGAATGGATGCCTCTCCCGTCCGCCCGCCGATAACGGCTCCGTATCCGCGCAGGATTTCCGCCGCGGGAGCATCCGGCGACGAGACGTCGAACACGGCCCCGCCCCCGGCCTCGAGAAAAGCCCTGATGGCCGCCCGCTCCGGTGCCGGATAAGGTTGGAAGGCGCCGTGCTGGTAGCTGAAGAGGACGTCGAAACGAGGGGCCGGGATCGCGGTGAACGGCCTTTCGATGTCCCAGGCATGGCTCACTTGGGTCCGAACCCGCATGGGCGAGCCTTGTTTCAAAGCCCGGTCGAGCGAAGCCTGACTGCCCGTAACCCGGAAGCCCGCGTCGCGCAGGGCATCCTGGCATGGCCAATGATGAAAGAAAGAGAACTGGTGGCTGGAGTCGAGCAGGATGTTGACGCCGTTGTCCGGGACTCCGGCCTTGAGCGGCTGCGGCTCCACGGAAGGCGCGGTTTGCGGCGGGGCGAAGAGACAAAGGGCGAGGACGAGGGAAGCGGTGGCGATCATGACGCTATTCTGGCCCAGGCCGCGACCCGATGGCAAGCCGTCAGAAGACACCCACGGCATCGAGCAGAAGCAGAATATTAAGGACGACGATCAAGCCGCCGATCGCGACAAGGGAGATACAATTCGCCTTGGTGTTGACGAACCGGCCCATGACCTTGCGTGAGGAGGTCAGGGCGATCAGGCTGAAGACGGTGATCGGGAGCTGGATGCTCAAGACCATCTGCGAGGCGACCAGCCCGTGGAAAACGTTGCCCAGCGGCAGGGAGGCGAGCAGGGCTCCCAGGATGGTGACGGCGGCGCCGGCCCGCGAGCGGTTGTCCTTCATGTCGTAGGACCTGCCGCAGCTCCCGGCGGTGATCGTCGCTCCGGTCAGACCGGCCGTCACCGCGGCCGACAACCCTGCCGCGAGCAGGGCCACGGCGAAAACGATCCCGGCCGACTTGCCCAGAATGGGCTTCAGCATCGCCTCGGCCTGGGCCAGGTCGGTAACATGGATCCTATGAGCGAAAAAAGTGGCCACGGCCACCACGATCATGGCGCTGTTGATCATCCAGCCGATGATCATGGAGGCCATGGTGTCGAACATCTCGAACTTGAGCTGGTGGCGGATGGTCTTCTCGTCCTGCAAGTCCCAGCGGCGGCTCTGGATGATCTCGGAGTGGAGGAAGATGTTGTGGGGCATGACGACCGCCCCCAGGACGCTCATCAATACGGGCATGGCGCCGGCCGGAATGACGGGGACGACCCAGCCGGCGGCGGCCGCGCCCCAGGGCACCCGGACCAGGGTCAGCTCATAGAGGAAGGCCAGGCCGACGAGGGAGACGAGCCCGATCAGCCAGCGCTCGAGATAGCGGTAGGAGTTTGTCTCCAGCATGACCAGGACGAAGACGGCGGCCAGGGCGGCCCCGATCTTGACGGGGATGTGGAAGAGCATGGCCAAGGCGATGCCCGAGCCGAGGATCTCGGCCAGGGCGGTCGATACGCAGGCGGCCATGGCCGAGAGGAGGACCAGGCGGCTGCCGGCCTTGGGGAAGTGGCGGGTAGCGGCTTCGGCCAGGCAAAGACCGGACGCGATGCCGAGGTGCGCCGCGTTGTGCTGGAGCAGGACGAGAAAGACCGTGGATAGGGTCACGATCCAGAGGATGTCGTACCCGTAGGCCGATCCGGCGGCGATATTGGAGGCCCAATTGCCGGGATCGATGAAGCCGACCGTGACCAGAAGGCCGGGCCCGATGTACTTGAGGATCTCGCGGGCCGGAAGCCTGAACCCGGATGGTTTAGTCGTCATCGTCCTCCCCGGCCGGATGAGCCAGGACCGCCCAAGCGGGGTAGGGGACCGTACTCCCCTTGACCGAGTGCCAGAGAATGCGGTTCAAAACGTCCTCCGGGCAAGCGTCGATCTGCCGGAAGTTCAGCCGCGCCGATTGGACGGCCTGCTGGCGCAGGAGCTTGTCCTTGACCTCCGGAGGCGGCGGATTCAACTCGTCCAGCTGGATCTGGTTCGCCACCGCGTCGTAGGGCCGGAAGTCGGGCGTGTTCGTGAAGCAATCGGTCATCGGGATCGCGGCCGCGTCGAATTGATTCATCGGCGGCAGACCCAGGATCTGCTCGATCGTCCGCAGCAGGCTGACCGTGTTGTAGAACGTCGAAACGACTTCGCCCCGCTTGGTGTAGGGGCTGGCGATGTAGGCCGTGGTGCGGTAGCCGCTGACGTGGTCCCAGCCGTTTTGGGGATCGTCCTCGATGCCGAAGACGACGGTATCCTTCCAGAAGCGGCTCTTGGAAAGGCCCTCCACGATGCGGCCGAAGGCCAGATCGTTGTCGGCGACGCAGGCGATCGGAATCGGCGAGCCTTCCTTCGTTCCGCTGGTATGATCGTCGGGCAGACAGACAAGGATGAGAGCGGGCATCTCGCCCTTCCGTTCAAACTCGGCCAGCTCCTTCAGGAAATAGTCGGCCCGGAATTGGTCGGAGACGGCCATGTTCCAGCCGACGGTCCGGCGGGCCAGGTACGGCCGCAGGGACTCGACCGCGGGCTCGCTCTCGTAGATGATTTCGCCCTGGGGGTCGTTCCGCTCGCGCCAGTTGGCCGTCCAATCCGGCTCGTCCTTGCGCGTGCGATCGGCCCAGCGGACCTGGTGCATGCCGAACTCGCCGTAGGAGCGCAGGCTTTTGCCGCGCCGGATGGCGTTGTCCCAGAGGAATCCGGTCGGGGCGTAGGCCAGGGCGTCGATCTCGTCCTCGCCCATGCCGTCGGGGTAGCTGCGGGGCCAGCCGCTGTAGGACCGCTCCATGTAGTCGGTGCTGAACGCGGTCGTCGACCACTGGTGGCCTTCGGCGCTCAAGATGCCGTTGCAATAGGTGTTGTCGAGCAGGACGAAGTCGCGGACCATCTTGTGCTGGTTGGGCGTCACCCGCTCGCCGAAGAGGGTCAAGGCGGGATCGCCGTTTCCGTCCGCGACGTCCCCCAGCACCTGGTCGTAGGTCCTGTTCTCCTTGATCACGTATACCACGTGCTTGAACACGCTCGGCTCACCGATCCGCTCCGGCACCGGGCGGGCCGGTTGATCGGGCCGCGGCGGCAGGAAGGCTCCGGCGATCCGTTCGCGATGGTAATTCGTCCACACCGTCCGGGTCATCGCGGGCAGGGAGGCCGTCCGGGGCAGCGGGATGAGGGACAGGGAGCCGCGATACTGGTGGGTGTTGTATCCCGGCGCGTTGGTCGCCTTGTCCAGGCCCTTCTCTTCGGGCAGGACCTTGATGTTGGCGACGCAGAGCTGGCCGCGCCGTTCGTCGACGAGAACGGCTCCCGGCCACCAGCCGACCGGGATGAGGCCCAGAAGCTTGGAGGCCCGGCGCCTGGGGGAGAAGCGAATGACGGCCACGGCGTTTTGGGTCCCGTTGGCGACGTAAAGCGTTTTGCCTTGGCGGTCGAAGGCCAGGGCGTTGGGCGAAGCGCCGAAAAGGTCCGCCGGGCTGGCCTTGGCGCAGATCGTCTCGACGACCTCGTCGGCCCGGACATCGATGACGCTCAAGCTGTCGCTGGCCGCATTGGCGCAGACGACGTACCGCCCGCCGGGGGAGACGGCCAGGGCGGAGCTATGGAGCTGGACCAGGATCTCCTTGACCACCCTCCCGGAGGCCAGGTCGACGACGCTGACCGATCCCTCGTTGGCGATGAAGGTCTCCGGGTCGACCTTGACGACCGTGCCGCGGCCGGCCGGCCCGGTCACGTCCCCGGGCCCGGGGCGGCGTCCGCCCCAATTGCTGACGTAGGCCTTGCCCCCGACCAGGGCCACGTCGAAGGGGGCGACGCCGACGTCGACCAGCCGGAGAATGCGGCCGTCGGCGGCGTCGATCTCGGCCAGCCGGTTGGACAGATTGAACGCGGCATAGATCTTCTTGCCGTCGGGAGAGACGGCCAAGCCGGAGGGGATTTCCTCCTTGCGGCGGGGCGCGTCCGCGGGCGGCAAGGCGAAGGAGACCAGGCCTTCGACCGTCCCGTCCGGCTCGACCCCGAAGACCTTGAGGCTGCCGTTGACGTTGCTCAAGTAGATCCGCCGCCCGTCGGGGGAGAAGACCAGGCCGGTATAGCTGACCTGGCCCTTCTCGTCGGGCTTCAGGATGTTGGCCGAGGGAGCGTCCGGTTTGGAGGCTTCCGGCGGCTCGGCGGGAAGCGGGACGCGCTGGCGGATGACCCCCGTGGCGGGGTCGATCACGACGATCTCGTGCGTCCGGCCCGAGGTGACGAGAAGCTTCCCGTCGGGGCTCATGGTCAGGACGTGAGGCCTCATGTCGGGCAAGTCCACTTGCCGTCCCGCCGGGGTGACGATCTGTCCGCTGGGAAGCCGTCCCGCCCGGGCCGAGACGAGGCTCGGGTCCTGCCCGCCCGCGGGCGTTTGGGCCGCGAGAGCCAGCGCGGCTATGAATCCGAGAAGTGGAAGAAATCGAAGAGACGGGCGTGAAGGGGAAGATGTCATGATGAAAACTCCGCCTCTTTATATAATCGAAACCCGGCCCGGATACAATCGAAGAACGTCCCTGAAATTGACCCCGGCTGCCGGATTGGCTAAGATGGCGGCGCGCCGCCGGCCGCCCGGCCCGGAGGCTTTCATGGCCCAAATCGAAACCGATGCTTCCGCCTACGTCCTCGACCGGCTTTGCGGCCGGGGCCGTGTCCGGGTCCGGCTCGGCGCCGATGATCCGCCCGTTCTTTGGCTCGACGTCTACGCCTTCCAACCCCAGACCCACCCCGAATTCCATCTCGGCTTCTGGAGCTTCCGGCTCGGTCCGGGGGAGCATACCCTCGATTTCCGTCTCGACGTCTCCGCCGTCTCCGCGGCGTCCGTCCGCGTCTTCCGGGATGGAGCGGAGCTTGAATCCGAGGGCGTCTGGTTCAATCCCGACTTCCAGGTTCCGCCCCTGCTGGACCTCCACTTCGCGCTGTGGCGGGAGGCGAAGCTCGTCTATCTCCGCCGCCGTCTGATCAAGGTCCCGGATCCGGATGTCCTGCGGCGCTTCGCCGGCCGCCAGTTTGATGGCGGACTCTACTCGCCCCGGGACACTTTCCTGGACCAGTTGTATCATTTCAAGCTGGGCGTCCTGCGGCGCTGGTTCAAGCATTACTACCGGGGCCGTGTCCTCGACGTCGGCTGCGGCCTGTCCCTGTTCACCCAGATTTCCGAGCCTTGGGCTTTCCGCATCACGGCCGGCGACCTCGTCCCCGGCCAGATCAAGGAACGCAAGCGGGAGCGCCCCGACTTTGACTGGGCGGTCTTCGACGCGGGGATCCTGCCCGTACGGAGCGCCTCCTTTGACGGCCTGTTCGCCGGCGAGATCCTGGAGCACCTGCTCGATCCCGAAGCCGGCCTGCGGGAATGGAACCGGGCCCTCAAGCCCGGGGGCGTTCTCATCGTCACCACGCCCAACCGGGGCCGCCGCATCAACCTCCTGAACGGCGACGATTGGCCGTACAGTCCCGATCACCTGCGGGAGTTCAGCTTCGAGGAGCTCAACGGCGGGCTTTTGCCTCGGGCCGGCTTCCGTCCGATAAAAAAGAGAGGGATCTACCTCGAGCGCGACGTCCGGCGGGCCGAGTGGTGGTGGGAGGACGACCTGCAGCGGGAGGGCAATGTCCCCGCCAACCTGCCGCGGATGATGAAGCTTTACCGCCGGGGCTACCGGTTCCCCCGCCGCTCCCTGGATCTCCTGACCGCGGCGCGCAAGGTCCGGGACCTCTAGGCCCGCCCGCCATGGCCGGCGACATTCATTACGATCCCGCCTTTTTCGAGCGGCTCCGCGCCTTGGAAGCCCGCAGCTTCTGGTTTCGGGCCCGCAACGCCCTGGTGGCCGAAGCGCTGGCCAAGATCTTCCCCGGGGCCCGCGACTTTCTCGATGTCGGGTGCGGAACGGGATTCATTCTGGAGGGCTTGGCTGCCCGGCGCCCGAGCCTGCGCCTGACGGGCGCGGATGTCTTCGGCGAAGCGATCGCCTTCGCCCGGGACCGTGTCCCCGGAGGGATGCTCGTCCGGGCCGACGCCCGGCGCCTGCCGTTCGCCGCCGCGTTCGACGCGGCCGGGGCCTTCGACGTGCTGGAGCACATCCGCGACGACGAAGCCGTCCTGGTCGAGATGCGGCGCGTCCTGCGGCCGGGCGGCGGGCTGCTTCTCACCGTCCCCCAGCACGCCCGGCTCTGGAGCGCGGCCGACGAGAGGGCCGGCCATGTCCGCCGCTACACGCGCCGGGACCTGGAGAGAAAAGTCCGGGCGGCGGGATTCGATATCGAGGCCGTAACGGGCTTCGTCAGCCTGCTTCTTCCGGCCCTGACGGCCGTCCGGTTATGGGAAAACCGCCGTCCTCGCACCGATACCCTGGCTTGTCTGGCGCCCCCGCGCCTTCTCGATGCCGCCTTCGCCGCGGCCATGGCGGCGGAACGGGGGCTGATCCGGCGCGGCATCCGTTTCCCGTTCGGCGGCTCGATCCTCCTGGCCGCCCGCCGGCGATGACCCCGATTGTCGCCGGCCCGCGCCGCGTGGCATAATGGCCGAGTCATGACGGACCGCCCGAACATCCCCTTCAACCGGGCCTCCCTGGCCGGCCGCGAGCTTGCCTATATGCGCCAGGCCCTGGAGCGCGGCCACATCTCCGGCGACGGTGAATTCAGCAAGCGCTGCCACGCCCTTCTCGAAAGGGAAACGGGGGCCGGGAAGGCCCTCCTGACCACCTCCTGCACCCACGCCCTGGAAATGGCCGCCCTCCTTCTCGGCCTGGCGCCGGGCGATGAGGTCGTCGTGCCGTCTTTCGCCTTCGTCACCACGGCCAACGCCTTCGTTCTGCGGGGCGCCCGGCCCGCTTTCGTCGATATCCGGCCGGACACGCTGAACATGGACGAGACAAGGCTCGAGGCCGCTCTGAACGACCGGACGAGGGCCGTCGTGGCCCTTCACTATGCCGGCGTCGGCTGCGCCATGGACGCGATCATGGATGTCGCGTCCCGCCGCCGCGGCCTGGCCGTCGTCGAGGACAACGCCCACGGGTTGTTCGGCCGCTATCAAGGCCGGCAGCTCGGGACTTTCGGGGCCATGGCCGCTTTGAGCTTTCACGAAACCAAGAACTTCACCTGCGGCGAGGGCGGGGCTCTGCTGCTGAACGATCCGGCCCTCTTCGAGCGGGCCGAGATCCTGCGCGAGAAGGGCACGAACCGGTCCCGGTTCTTCCGCGGGCAGGTCGACAAATACACCTGGGTGGACTTGGGTTCGAGCTACCTTCCCTCCGACCTGCTGGCCGCCTTCCTGCTGGCCCAGCTCGAGGAGGCCGCGACGATCCAAGCCCGGCGGCGGTCGATATGGCTCCGCTATTTCGAGCGGCTCTCGCCCTGGGCCGAAAGAGCGGGCGCCCGTCTGCCCGTTGTCCCCGCCGGCTGCGAGTCCGCGTTCCACCTCTTTCACGTCCTTCTGCCGTCCCCGGAGAAGCGCGACGCGTTGATGAACGGCCTCAAGGAAAGAGGCATCCTGGCCGTGTTCCATTACTTGCCGCTCCATCTGTCTCCGATGGGCCGGTCTTGGGGATACCGGAAAGGGGACTTCCCCGTCAGCGAGGATATCAGCGGCCGGCTGCTCCGCCTTCCGTTCTACAATTCCCTCGAGTCGGCCGACCAGGAGCGCATCTGCGGCGAAATCGAGGATCTGACCCGGAGTTGGTAACGGGCAGCGCCTTCGAAAATAAGGCTAGGCCCTCGCGATTTCGCCGTTGGCCGACCATTTGCCGTTTTTATATCCCCCGAAGCAGGGTTTTTGTTCTTATCAGGAATCGAAAAGTCGGGGAGTTGGGATCTTGCTGATCATTCGATCCGGGCCGGGCCGCCGGGGACGGGAAACCAGGCGTGGTAGACGTCCAGCGGATTGCGGAAGCGGAAGCCCAGAGAGGCGTAGAGGTTGACGATGGGGAGATTTCCGGCCGACACCGAGCTATGCAGCTCCGTTCGGCCGTGGTCGAAAAGATCGGTGAGGACGAGCGACCAGAGGGCCCGGGCCAGGCCTTGGCCCCGAAGCTCGGCGGCCATGGCGTGGAGGACAAGGACCGCGTCCTTCTCGCCGATGAATCCGGCCGGCCGGCCGTCATAAAGGAGGCCGTAGATCCGACCCTGGTCGTAAAGCTCCCGCAGCCATTGGTCGTAGCGGGCGTCGGCCCGGGCCTTGGCGATGGCCGGGTCGCGATGGTAGCGGCCGTGAAAGGCGCCATGGCCGATCCGGAAAAGGTCGGACCAGGCCATGTCGCGGACGAATCCGGCTTTGGCGTCCGAGACCGGCCGCAGATCGTTTCGGCTCCCCCATGGCTCGATCAGCGTGTCGCAGTAATAAAAACCGGCCCGGCGGAGCGGCTCGGCGTCCGCCCGGAACGGAATCTTGGCCGTGAAGTGCCCGCCCGGGCCGGGCAGGAGCGACAGCCCCTCGGGATCGGGGGATGTCAGCTCATGGGTCGGGACGCCGAAGACGCGGGCGTCCCAGGGCGTTTCAAGCCAAGGCTTGGGCGTCGTCGTGTTCATCGCGGGTGGTCTCCCGAATGACATAGAGGGGGCGCTTTTTGGCCTCATCGAAGGTCCGGATGAGGTATATGCCGAGGATGCCCAGCAGGAAGATGATGATGCCTCCCAGGAAAAAGACCGAGACGATAAGGCTCGTCCAGCCCTGCACCGCCACCCCCTTGGCCAGGCGCAGGTAGATCAGGACGGCGCCGTAGGCAAAGGACAGAAGGGAAAGCGCGAAGCCCAGCTTGACCGAGAGGCGCAGGGGGTTGTCGGAGTAAGCGAAAACCGCGTCGCCGGCCAGGCGGAGAAGCTTGCGCCAGGTGTAGGCGCTCCGGCCGTCCGGCCGCTCGTCATGGACGACGTCCACCGCCGCGGCGGGAAAGCCCAGCCATTCGACCAGGGCGGGGAAGAAGCGGAGCGTTTCCCGCATCCGGCGAAAGGCCAGCACGACCCGGCGCGAAACGATCCGGAAATTGCCCACCCGCGGATCATAGGGCATATGGGCCAGGTAGGCGAAGGCCTGGCCGAAAAGGAAGGACGCGGCCCGGCGGAGCGGCCCGTGTTTGCGGCCGGTCCGGCGGGCGACGACGACGTCGAATCCCTCGAGAGCCTTGCGGTAGAGGGCCGGGATCTCTTCCGGCCGGTCCTGCAGATCGGCGTCCATGACGACCGCGAAACGGCCCCGGCAGAAGTCCAGCCCGGCGCTGATGCCGTAGTGCTGGCCGAAATTCCGGCTGAACCTCAGGCCCAGAATACGCGCATCCGCGGCCGCCAGCCGGCGGATGATGTCCCAGGACCCGTCGCCGCCGCAGTCCTCGACCAGGATGATCTCGAAATCCGGCGAGAGCGGCGCCAGGACGTCCCGCAGGCGGCCGACGAGCTCCTCGAGAGTCCGCTCGTTGCGATAGACCGGTACGACGACCGAAAGGAGAGGGCCGGCCCCGGCATCGCCCGAGGCGTCCGCCGGGAGATGTTCGGAAGACGGGCTCATCCGGCGGCTCGCTTGAGGAGCTTCAAGGTCAGATCGGCCAGCCGCATGGATGCCTCCCGAGAAGGACATCTTACCAGAGTCCGCCCCGCCGGGAGAAGGGCCGAAGGGAATGAGCGGACTTGTCTTTGTTTTCCCGATTATGCCATAATTTCTTTTCATACCCTATCAGCGGGAGGCCTCATGAACAGCACGAACCGATGGATAAAAGGAGCGGCCCTCATCGCCGCCGCCGTCATCCTCACTTCCTGCATGCCGAAAGTCGTTCCGGAAGGATATGCCCTCCTGGGCAAGCGCGAAGTCAATTTCGGCCTCGACCGCGACACCATCCGGGTCGACCGGGCCGCCGGCCCGATCAGCCAGCTGATGATCGTGGCCACGTTCAACCCGGTCGAGGTCCACACCATCCGGGTCTTCTTCGAGAACGGCGCGACGTTCGATGCGAACGTGCGGGAGAGGCTGTTCGTCGGCCGCGACCGGCTCCTCATCGATCTGCCCGGCGGCGCGCGCAAGATCAGCGAGGTCACGTTCCGCTACCGCAAGGTCAACGACGCCGTCCGCCGCGCGGTCGTCGAGCTCTGGGGGAAGTGACTGAAGGCGACGCAAGTCGCCTTTCGTCATCCCGAGTGGTCATCCCGAGGCCTTTGGGGCGAGGGATCTCATACCCCCTTCGTTCACTTAACCGGAGCCGCTTCGAACGTCAGATTCCGCCCCGGAGCGACGGTCTGAACGGCCCCGGGCCGCCAGGCGTAAGCTCCTTTTGACCCGCCTTCTCCGCCGGCCGTGAAGGCGCGCAGGCCCATCTCGCCCTTGAGCGCCCGCAGGGTGACGGCCAGCTTGCCGCCGGCCTTCTTCATCGTCGCCGTGCCGTAGGCGTAGCCGTTCGACCAGAAAAACGTCCCTTCCTTTGCCACCAGGGTCAGCGTTTTTTCGACGCCGGAATAATGGAATCCGGTCATGGCCAGGATGCCGGCCCAGCTGATCATGGCCCGGCCATAGTGGTGGCCGCATTCGGCCTCGTCGAAGGGATTCCGTTTGAGGCCGTCGTAGCGGGCCCGGATATCGCCGATCGTCCGCAGGCCTTCTTCGGTCAAGCCCTCGTAAAGCATGCCGATCGCGGCCGTGTATTCGAAGCCGGTCATGACCTCGGTAAAGTAGGGGAAGGGATTGTCCGGCCGGCCGTCGGGATAGCCGGCCATGAGCAGGGCCGCCTCGTCGCCCAGGGCGAACGTGCGCAGGCAGTTGAAGTGGTCCTGCAGGGAGTCGCGCCGGTTGTATTTAAGGATGGAGGCCAATGTCGCGCGGGCGTTTTCGGGCTTAACCAGATCGCCCAGCCCGGAGACGCGGGCCAGGAGCTGGCCGACGAGCTGGTCAACGAGGCAGCCCCGTCCGAGCTGATAGTCCGGCTTGGTGACGTCGGCCGCGCCCATGCCGACGAGAAGCGCCGGGGCGATCGCGTCCGCGCTCCGGGGCGGGACGACCCTGTGGATATAGTAGCGGCCGTTGAAGAGGTTTGCGTCGATCCAACGGCTGCCGTTGTCGAAGAGCCTCCGGCATGTGGCGGCGAAAGTCAGATCGCCGGCGGCGCGGGCCATCTCCTCGGCGGCCCGGAGCGCTCCCAGGTACCACAGCCCCATCTGCGGATTGGGCCCGTAGTATTCGACGTCCATGGTGTTGTGCTGGCAGCCCTCCATGACCCCGTCCTTGTCGGCGTCCCAGCCGCCCGGGATCCAACAGAACTCCACCGCCTTGCGGACCTTGGGCCAGTAGGCTTTGAGAAAGGCGTCGTCGCCCGACAGCTGCCAGTCGCGGTGCATCTTCAGGATGCAGCCCATCTGGCCGTCGGCGGCGGCTTTACCCCAGGGGGTCGTTTCGAGCGGCAGCCTCCAGCGGAAGCTCATCAGTCCCGTGGCCGGGTCGGTCTGGGGCCCGAACTCGACCTCGCGGAGCGAGCGGGCGATGCCGCCGAAGAGGAAAGCCACGGCCTGTTCATAGTTCCAGACGTGGGTGCAGGACCCCCAACAGCAGCCTTCCTTGTCGTTGCATCCCTCCCAGGCGTAGAAACGGCCGTCCTCGGTCCGGAAGCAGGTCTGGGTGCGCAGGGTGCTCAAGTTGAAAAGGGCGGCCTCCTTGATGACGGCCGGGAGGTCGGAGCCGGTGACGGCCGAAACGAAGGCGGCCGTGTCCGCTTCGAGCGCCGGCAGGCGCGGCGCGATCTTCTCGGCCGCGTCCCAGGCGTCGGCGAAACGCGTGGTGTAATGGTTGCCCAATCGTTTTTCCGACCAGGCGTAGCGGTTGGGGAAGTGCCAGACGACATAGAAAGGGAATTCGCGGGAGGCGCCGGGAGGCAGTACGGCCCGGACCGCCAGGGACGCGCGCGGCTGGCCGTTTCCGGGATTAGCGGCCCGCTCGGACAGGAGGCCGTCGTCCGACAGGTCGTCCCAGAAGTCGAGAAGCGGCGTTCCCCAATCCGCCGCCAGCCAGGCCGTGCGGTATGTCGCCTCGGCGGAAGCGGGGATCGCGAGAGCCATCGTGCCCCATTGTTCGGCCGACGAGGAAGCGGCGTCGGAAGCCATGAACAGGCCCTGTACCGCGGCGCCTTTGCGGAAAACGTTGCGATTCTTGGTCGGGAACGACTTCAAGCCGTCGTCGCCGATGAAGTTTTGCAGCGTGCCGCAGACCGTGACCGTCTGGGCTTCGGCCGAGGTGTTCGTGATTTCATAGACCAGGACGGCGATGGGCAGGCCGCTGCTCTCGGCATCGGTCGGTATGAGCGGGTTCCAGCCCTTGACGCGGGCCTTGACCGGCATCCCCGGGTCGGACAGGTTGACGACGCCGAAGGGGTAGGCCGCGTCGAAGGAGGCGTTTCGGAAGGTGGGCAGGCCGGGATTGGTCGCGTCCTTGACGCCGCTTCCGCCCTCGTACTGGAATAGTTCCACCGGACCGGTCAAGACCCGCAGTCGCGCCGCGCCCGTGGCGCCTTTCGTCCGGACGGCGAAGAACGGCGCTCCGGGATGGTAGCCCTTGGCCGGGCGGTTCATGATCTCCCAATCGCGAAGGTCCCCGCGCCCTCCCAGCGAAACCGTCCCGGTCCCGATGCCGCCCAAAGGCAGGGCGATACGGGCGATATGGCCCTGGTCGTAGTGCTTGAGGACCGGCCACTCGGCCGCGCTTGCGTTCGCCGCGGCCACCAGAAGAACGAAAATAAACAGGGGCGCCGTTTTGCGTTTCATGTCCTTGCCTCCTTCGTTTCAGTCGAGCCGGTTCGGGGGGGCTCCGGTTCGAATCGGGAACGATTCCTTTTTGATTTATCGGGAAAAAACCAGCAGAGCGTCCGATACGGCGCGTTCGCCGCCCGGATCGCTGGGACTGTTGACGACTTCGCCCTTGACGACCATGGTGGTCGATCCGCCGCCGTCAAGGTTGAGGGCGTCGACGCAGCCGAGGTCCACCATCAGCCCGGCCAGCTCGGGGATGGTCATCCCGACGCTCAGCCCGGGTTGGCGGCCGTCGACTGCCGCGAGGACGATCGTCCCGTCGGCCCGGACGCCGATCGCGGTACGCGGGTGACGGGTCGCGTAGAAGCCGTCCGCAAAGGCGGCGGCTTCCGAGGCGATGCTTTTCCCCTCCGCGAGAAGCCGC
>JAQULS010000132.1 GCA_028749235.1 Acidobacteriota bacterium
ACATTGTCAAGGAGGGCTACAAACCCGGTCCGCGACCTTGACACATCGTCGAACGCTGATTTACGATGGCTTCCACTGACCGGAGCCGAAGGCGGGTTATGAGGAGCGAGGCGATCGCCGCGACTCGAAAAGAATGGGAAATGAAGATTACCGATCTCAACGGATTGCTTGAATCCATCCGGCGGATCAAAGCCGCCGTCGTCGGCGATTACTGCCTCGATGCCTACTGGTTCATCGACGAGGCCGGGAGCGAAAAATCCGTTGAGACGGGCCTTCCGACCCAACCCGTCCAAACGCAGCGCTATTCCCTCGGCGGCGCCGGGAACGTGGCCAACAATCTCAAGGCCCTGGGGGCTGGGGACGTTCGAGCCTACGGAATTACTGGCGACGATCCGTTCGGCCGAACCATGCGCGGTCTGATGGAGGAAGCGGGGATCGACACCCGCAACCTCCTCGTCCAGAAGGACGCCTGGCAGACCCATGTCTATATCAAACCCAACCGGGAGAACCGGGAGGAGAACCGGATCGATTTCGGCAATTTCAACCGGCTTCAACGAGAAACGGCGGATGCGTTGATCGCCCGCTTGGATCGGGGCATCGAGGACGCGGATATCATCATCATCAATCAGCAGGCCAGGGCGGGGATCCACACGGACTATTTTCGCCGGGCTCTCAACGGCCTGATCAGGAAACATGCCGGTAAAATCTTCATCGCCGACACCCGCAAGCACAGCGGCACGTTCCGGGGCGCCTATAGCCAGCTGAATGACTACGAGGCCGCCGCGCTCTGCGGCCGGGACCGGCTTAGGGGCGACATCATCCTCCAAGAGGAAGCGAAGCACGCCGGCAACGAGCTCTTCAAGAGATGGAGGAAGCCGGTTTTCATCACCCGCGGGGAAAGGGGCTGCCTCGTCGCCGATCGCAAGGGGATACACGAGATCCCCGGGCTCCTGATCATCTCCCGCATCGACGCGGTCGGAGCGGGCGACAGTATGCTGGCGGGCATCGCCGCCGGGCTGGCCGCGGGACGGGGAAACGTCGAGGCGGCCATCCTAGGCAATTTCACCGCCGGCGTGACGATCCAGAAGGTCTTCCAAACGGGGACGGCCTCCCCGGCCGAGATCCTTAAAATCGGCTCCGATCCCGACTACGTCTACAGCCCGGAGCTGGCGGGGGACATCCGCAAGGCCCGCCGCTTCGGCGACAGCGAGATCGAGATCGTCCACGATCCCGCCGAAGAATTGAAAATTACCCACGCCATTTTCGACCATGACGGCACCATATCCATCTTGAGAGAGGGGTGGGAACAGATCATGTCGCCCATGATGGTCAAGGCCGTCCTGGGTAAAGCCTATCACGAGGCCGACGAGTCCGTTTACGGCCGCGTCCTCAAACGGGTCAACGACTACATCGACAAGACGACCGGCATCCAGACCCTGATCCAAATGCATGGACTGGTTGAAATCGTCAAGGAGTTCGGCATCGTTCCGGCGGATGCTATCCTCGACGCGCGCGGCTACAAGAGCATATACAACCGGGCGCTTTTAGATATGGTCCGGGGGCGGCTGCAAAAGCTGAAAAGGGGAGAGCTATCGGTCGAGGACTTCACCCTGAAGAACGCCGTCCCTCTGTTGCGGAGGCTCCATGGGGCCGGGATCCGTCTCTACCTCGCCAGCGGCACGGATGAAGCCGACGTCAAGCGGGAGGCCAGGGCTCTCGGCTACGCCCCTCTCTTCGAAGGTCGGATCTATGGCGCGGTGGGCGATGTGACCAAGGAAGCGAAGAAAACCGTCCTGGAACGCATCCTCCGCGACATCGGAGCCGAGAACGCCGGCCACATGGTCGCCTTCGGGGACGGTCCGGTGGAAATACGGGAAACCCATAAAAAAGGGGGATATACGGTCGGTTTGGCAAGTCATGAGATCCGCCGGTATGGTTTGGATCTCAAAAAAAGGGAGCGGCTGATCAAGGCTGGAGCCGATATCGTGATTCCCGATTATTCCCAGATGGAGACGTTGTTCGGTTATCTGAAGATACGTTGATGTGCCTCAGACGCCTTTGGACAGGGACCGAATTCATTTCCATGGATAACCGGGATTTTTTACCAGCGTCGTATCAAGGCCTGAAAGGTTAAGTTAGAGAGTCCCGGGGGGAGGGGTTCGAAAATCGGTGTTTTGGGGTAACGTAATATATGAGCTTCGAACTTTTCTCTTGAATGCGAGTCAATGTGGTCAACCGAGTCAACTACGCTCAACTATCGCAGTTAGGAAGAAAGAGAATAGCGGAATCGCGAGCGCCGCCCCCCGCATGTTTTCAGCATGATCATTATTGAATATCTGGGATTATTAACGGATATTATTAGTTCAATTTCAAGTTCTATTGAATGAATGAGTACAGGCGAGGATAATATAGGCATGAGCGCCGACGAAGTAATGAACGAGGATGGGATTTCGGTATATTTAAAGACCAGCAAGAGAACGCTTCAGAAGCTTATGAGAGAGCGCGATATTCCGTATTTAAAACTAGAAAAGCGAGTCCTTTTTAGAAAGGTAGACGTTGATCGCTGGCTCGAGACAAAAATAATAAAATAAATTTTTTATGAGAGAGGGGGCAGCGATGGTGATTTACTTAGTTGCATTTATTGTTTCATGGGCACTTCTTATTTTCTTTTTTAGAAAAAGTAAGAGTGTAATCATTAAGTATTTGGGGAGTTTATGTCTCGCATGTGTAATGATAGTTATCGTAGGATTTATCAAAGGGGATATAGGTGAAAGTAATAGCAATAGCCAGGCACTTTCTGAGCAGAAAGAAATTGTTCATAATGTTGATTGGGATGGCTCAGTCTCCCAAGTGAAAGCCTGGCTAATCGAGAATTTGAAAGATCCTAGGAGTTATGAGGGCATTGAATGGAGTAAGGTGCAAAAAGTCGACCTTCCTTCATATAAATATATGGTTAGGCATAAATATAGAGCAAAAAATAGCTTCGGGGGATATGCAATTGAAAAAAAGATTTTTTATTTAGATTCAAGTGGAAATGTCGTTTCATCCGAGGATTATGAGTAGTAAGAAATTAATAGAATAGTTTAATCTAGATGGCATAAATCGCGCGGGGGCATGGAATATTTATGCTTCTACTAGACATACAATCGTTTCAGGCCCCATTGCTTCCCTAGGTTATCGATCTCCGGCCTCTTCGGGCTCCGGGCCTTCTCCGGCCGATATCTCGTCAAATGATCGACCGCAAGCCCAGAAACGAAAGCATAAAGACGAAGACGCGGCTGGTTCTGCCTCCGGGTTCCTCAACCTGGAAGTCGCCCCAGTCGAACTGAGCTTGCTTCCCGGGTTCGGTCTCGAACCGGACGTAGGCCAGTCGGCTCTTCTGGGCCTTGATCGTCCTGACGAAGCGCTTTACGGTGTCATAGCCGCCGGCATAGCCCCGGGCCTTGAGCTTATCGAGGATCCAAGTGGCTTGGTAACTGTCCACTTCCAGGAAGTCCCGAATAGTCTGTTCGTAGGGCGCCAGGACAGAGTCCTTCCGCTTATTCTTCCGATATTGGGGGAAGTCGACGCGTTCCAGATGCTTCTTGACCGTCGAGCGGTGCAGACCGAGCTCCTTGGCGATCGCCCGGATGCTCTTGCCGCTCCGCTTCATAGCTCGGATGTCCATGTATACCTCCTTGGAGATCATCGAGTATCACCTCCTCTGCCCGAGGAGACGATACCACCTCAGTCCCCAGGTGGTACACTTTTCATTCCCATGACTGGTACAGTTTTACATGCCCAGCGACAGTGAGCCGGTCGAGGATGGCCGAGGCCGTGACCGCATCGAAGATCTTCCCCCAATGCGAGAAATCCCAGTTAGAGGGCCCTTTCTCTTCTCGCGTCTTCGCCCGTCTTTCCTCTCCGGATACAATCGCGAAGATCTCCGCATAGGTTTCGGGCCAGAGCACTTTGAAGGGAAGATCCAGGGCGTCGGCAAGTTTGTATCTCGCCATGAATATCGCTGGCGTCCTGCCAGATTCGATAGCTTGACTGTTGCCCAAACCAGGCCCGCCTTGTCCGCGAGTTCTCGAATGGTCAGGCCCGCCGCTTCTCTGGCCTCACGTGCTGAACTTATGGTCTTTATGTATATAATTAGACGGCCATGAGTTCAAACAATTAATTCGATTTATTCATCGATTTTTATAGAACGAATCGTAAATTGAAAATGTTCACTATTCTCAATGCTGGCATTCCATTTTGTTGAGCAAATCTTCATGAGTAGTCTTAAAAAATCCTTAGTATTATCGTTAATATTGGCACAAATCTCCAGAGCGTCTAAATATTTTCCAAATGTGAATTTGCTATACGATTTAATTTCTGGATTATCCGGAAGATATAGCGCAGCTTTCCAGGAACCATTTCTCCATCTCATGTTAACCTCGTGTTGCCAGGTGGGTCCGGATAACGAAACAAAATGATTGAAGCAATCGCGATAATTTTTTGTCGGCTGTCCAAACTTATTCCAAAATGACATTAATAGGCGCTCTGCTTCAACTGGATCACAATGATAATTACCAGGATGTTTAGAGTATTCATGTAGAGAGTCGGGCGCGGAGGCATTCAATACATCGGCGGTTCTCAGGCATGAGAGCACAAAATCATGTGCCGATTTTTCTGCTTCGAAAAAGCCATCGAGATGGAAAAGTGCGACCTCTGCGAGAGGCCCCACATAGGAAGAATTAGCGCCTTCCGTAGGCAATGGCCCACCCAACGCAGTTGGCATTTCATTAATAAAAAATGAATAGCACTTTTCAATGTAATATCGATGATAGGTCGCTCGTCTATGCTTATAGAACATCTTTCCGGCTTGCGTTTCCCATTTCCGCATTTTTTCAGCTGGCATTCTTTTCGAAACCGCAAGCACTGCCTGAGAATCCCAATCTGATTTAATAATTATTGGCATATGAACGAATCCTCCCCCTCATCTATCGTTATCTCCTCGATCCTACAATACTACGGGCGTTCTATGATGTCATCTGGGAGAGAATTCCTGCAAAAAGAAACGACCTAAACTTTTATTTAATTCGCGAACCCAAGAAGCCGATGTTCCTTCTCCAACGAAAATAAAAAATCTTTCGTCAAAATAATTCTTTTGAAAATGGAACGCCCCATTTCGATAACTTCTTAGTAGCTCAATATTCGGAGAATCAATAAGCCGGTCAATGTCGGGATCATGGATGCCCATCTCTCGCCACCCCTCAACCACGACATAGAATCCACCATACCAATATGACATAAAAAGTCCAGGATCACACGCAAAAAATATGGTGGCACTCTCGGAGTCAGTTAGCGTTTTTCCCTGGTGCATGAATTCGCTTAGGACGCGATCGAAATAGTCCCTCATCCGGTTCGCCCAAATATAGTATCGATATAATGCTAATATATCACTCATGATTAACCTTGAGATATAATAGCTTTTCCGAATCTGATTTTATGGCGTCCTCACTTTTCCCGCCGTAGTATCCATTTTGACCCCCTGATTTCAGATGCTTCGATTGTAGCAAAAATAATTATCGAAATAAAAAATGTCTCCACTTTTCCAGGTGCGATAAATTCCCATCAGGATGATCTTTGAGAAATATTATCGCCGCTCTGACTGTCTCATCGATCGCGTCGGGGGGAGTTTGGTCGGATCCGGATCAATCGAAATTCATTGACGCTTTTCCCGATGGCGACTATTTGGCAACTTTGTTGCTATAAAGAGTTCAAAACTGCTTAAATGGGCTTAAAGAGAAATTCGGGGTGATTTCGCTCAAATGCCTGATTTGTCAGGCTTATAAGGGGAGAATGGGTTGGGGTGGGTGAGGGGACTTGAACCCCCAACCTTCGGATCCACAGTCCGATGCTCTAACCATTGAGCTACACCCACCGTCGGGGGAGAAACGGGGCTCGATTTTCGCATGGGGAGCCTGTAAAGTCAATGACCGCAGGCCGCTCGGGCGGTTTCGGGCGGGCTTGAAGGCGCCCGTTCACATCTCTTTCTGGCCCTCGATGAGATCGAGGACGTCGGCCGAGTCGCGCCAGAGAGGCCGGACGCGGACCCGCAGATCGAGATAGACCCGGCTTCCCAGGATGCTCTGGATTTCGTGCCGAGCCTCGATGCCGATCTGGCGGATCGTCTTTCCCTGGCGGCCGATGATGATCTTGCGGTGATTATCGCGTTCGACGAAGATCGAAGCCTTGATGTAGGTCGTCGGTTCCCGCTTCTCGCGTCGCTCGGCCTTGGGGATGATGACTTCTGGCGCCGGCTTCTTGAATCGTTCCACTTCCTGCTGGACGTACTCGCTCGGCGCCGCTCCCTCTTCGAGCTCGACGTCGGGCTCAGGGTTCCATTCCTCCCCGCCGCCCCCCGGGGCGTTCTCGCCTTCGGGGTCCCGTTTTTCCATGGCGTCGATGTAGACGGCCGTTACCCAGGGCAGCTCCTGCTCGACGTGGGCCAGGATTTTTTCGCGGATGATCTCGGCCAACAGGAAGCGCCGGGACTGATCGGTGATGTCCGTGTCGCCGTAGAGCTTGTGCGCGAGCGGCAGATGGTCGAAAAGAAGGCGTTCCAGGACGTCCGCGTTCGTCCCTACGGCCGCCGAGATGGGGATGATCTCCTTGAAGGGCAGGATGTCCTTATAGCGGTCGATCAGCAGAAGGACGGTGTCCTTGCGGACGATGTCGACCTTGTTGATCAGCAGGAAAACCGGCTTGCTGACTTTGCGCATCGTTTCCAGGACGAACTCGTCGCCGTGGCCGAACTTCTCCGTGGCGTCGATCATCAGGCAGACCACGTCGGCCGTCTCGAGCGAAGCGTAGACGAAGTTCATCATCCGCTTGTTGAGGTGGTGAAGGGGCTTGTGGATGCCCGGGTTGTCGATGAAGATGATCTGGCCTTGGGGCGTGGTGTGAATGCCCAGGATGCTGATCCGCGTCGTCTGCGGCTTGTCCGAGATGATGCTGATCTTCTGGCCGATGATCCGGTTGAGAAGGGTCGATTTGCCGACGTTGGGCCGGCCGATCAGGGCGACGTAGCCTACCCGGGTCGTCGGCGGGGCTTCGAGCTCGGGGACGCGCAGGGCGCGCGGAGCCCGAGGGACGCGCGGAGCGCGGGGCTTTATATCCGCCGGCTTGGCCGCGGCAACCGTTTTGGGCTTCGGTTTTGCCTTCGGCTTCGCCGCGGAGGCGGGCTTCGGCTTCGGCTTCGCGGCCGGTTTGGCCTTTTTCGCCGCTTCGGGCTTTCGGGTCGCCATCGGTTCCTCTCTTTTCGGGTCCGAGCGTCCGGTCGGGGCCGGTCCGCTCAATCGGTCTGGGGCTCGGATTCGTCCGGATCGGCCCGCCGGATCCGGATTTTTTTTATCCGCTTGGGGTCCACTTCCAGGGCTTCGAATCGGAGACCTTTGATGGTCAGAATTTCGCCCTTGAGCGGCAGGCGGCCGATGGCATGGGCGATCAGCCCGCTGGCGGTGATGAAGTCGTCTCCGGCCAGCTCGAGGTCGAAAAGATCCTCCAACTCCTCCACCTTGACGTCGCCGGAGGCCGTGATGTCGTCCGGGCCGTTGGTGATGATCTGGGCTTCCTCGGCGTCGTACTCGTCCTGGATCTCGCCGACGAGCTCCTCCATCACGTCTTCCATGGTCACCAGCCCGGACACGCCGCCGTGCTCGTCGACGACGATGGCCATCTTCTGCTTGACCTTGCGGAACTCCTTGAGCAGCTCCGTGACCTTCATCGATTCGGGGACGAAGATGGCCGGGCGCAGCAGGGCGTCCAGGGGGGCTCCATCGTGCTCTTTCTCGCCGAAAGGCAGGAGATCCTTGGCCATGGCGACGCCTTCGATATTGTCGATGCGGTCCCGGTAAACCGGGATGCGCGAATACTTCTCGGCGATGATCAGGTTGCGGAGCTTCTGCAGGCTGGCGTCGCGGCGGATGCAGACCATGTCGACCCGCGGGGTCATGATCTCGCGGACCACGGTATCGCCGAACTCGACGACGCTACGCATCAGCTCGTGCTCGTCGCGTTCGATGATGCCTTCCTCCTGGGCTTCGTCCAGGAACGTCTCGATCTCCTCGTCGCTCGCTTCGCGGTCCTCTTCGGCGGCCTCCTCGATATCTTCCCGGCGGCCGAGCCACCGGGTCAGGACGAGGGCCGGCGAGGCCAGGGCCAGGAGAATCCGCTGGTAAGGGAGGAACAACCCGAGCAGGGGCTCGCGGAAGAGCCCGGCTAGGACCCGGGGCAGGGCGTCGAAGACGACGGCGTAGAAGACCAGGACGAAAACCACCCGGAGCAGCGGATGCCGGGGCAGGCCGGGGAAGCAGAAATAGACGATGATGAAGAAGGCCAGGACGAATATCACCCGGCCGATGTCGGCCGCGATCCGGATCTCCTCGAAGCGGTCCAGGATGCGGGCCCGGAAAGCCTTGTCCCGTTTCTCCAGGTAGCGGCTCATGGCGATCTTCGACATGTCGCCCACGGCCATATGGAAAAGCGACAAGCCGAAGCCGGCCAGGAAGCAGAGGATCATCCCGGCCCAGGCGGCGATCGTTGACAGCAGCACGTCAGGCGCCCTTCGGCCAGAGGACGGCGGCCAGGCGGGCCTCCTCGGTTTCATGGCCGCGGAAGTGCTCGAAGCCGAGCAGATGGAGAAAGCCGTGGACCGCCAGGAACTCGATTTCGTGCTTGAGGCCGTGCCCGAGCTCGCGGGCCTGCTTCTCGGCCCGCGGGACCGAGATCATGATGTCGCCCAGATGGAAGTCGCCTTCCGGCGTCGGCTCCATGACCGGGAAGCTCAAGACATCGGTGGGCTTGTCCTTGCCGCGGTAGGTCCGGTTCAGCCGGCGGATGGCGTCGTCGCCGACCAGGACCAGGGAAAGGCTGGGCTTGCGGATGCCATAGAAGCGCGTCAGGCGCCGCAGGAGGCGGGCCAGGCCGGCTCGATCAACCCTTCGGCGCGTCTGGCGGTTGAGAATCTCGATCATGTCCGTTCGTCCGTCCCCCGTTGGCGTTGCCGTTTCCGCCGGGGCCGCCGTTGCGCGGGCCCGGCTCCGGCTTTTTCTTCTTCTTGCCCTCGAAATCAAAGCCCGGGTATTCGACCCGCGGCTGGTAGACTTTCTTCAGGGTGGCCAGGAAAGATGCGGCCACGGCCCGCAGTTCCCGCAGCGAGAAGCCGCAGTCGTCCAATTGGCCGTCCTGCAG